>MAIU01000091.1 GCA_003344655.1 Candidatus Korarchaeota archaeon NZ13-K | reverse complement strand
AAGTTGTCCTCCCTAGCTATGCAGGGCTTGAAGCGCCCATCGTGCGTCACCCTGGCCCTGGTGCACCTCATGCAGAAGAGGGGATCCCCGCTCCCCTTGACGAGCTCCACCACGGTTCCGTCCTCCAGGTGGAAGAGGGGCCTGTTGTGAAGCTCCCTGATCTCCTTCCTCATGGCTATCCTCTCCAGCTCCCTCTCGAACTCCTCAAGCGGGTAGTGATAGCTTGCCAGCGAGGGATCGCTCTCCAGTAGCTCTATTATCTGAACCCTCGCTCCCTTCCTCCTGGCGAAGCCGATGATGTCCCAGAGCTCCCCCTCATTTATCCCTCTCAGCACCGTGAAGTTCAGCTTGAGCGGGCTGAGCCCCCACCTCAGGGCCTCATCTATCCCCTCCATGACCCTCTCAAGACCATCCACTCCGGTTATCCTCGCGTAAGTCTCCCTCCTCAGGGAATGAAGGCTCACGTTCACCCTGCTCAGCCCGGCCTCCTTGAGGGATCTGGCCCTCTCCTTGAGGAAGAACCCGTTAGTCACGAGGCTTATCTCCTCAACCCCGGAGGAGCCTATCTCCCTCACAACCTCCTCAAGGTCCTCCCTCATCAGGGGTTCCCCTCCCGTCAGCTTGACCCTCCTTATCCCGTGCTTGGAGAGGATCCTGACGAGCCTTCCGAACTCCTCCGGTCTCATCTCATCACCACCGGAGCGGTGGCCCTCCCTGTGGCAGAAGAAGCAGCTGTAGTTGCAGGAGTTGGTCACTGAAATCCTAAGCTCGGTGACCGGTCTGCCCCACCTATCTATTAGCAACGGACTTCACCTTCCTCTCTACACGCAGCTCCTCTATCCTCGTGTGAGGATAGTTCCCGCTCTCATCCTTCTCAAGATACTTAACCATGTCCCATATGTTCAGTAAAGCCGCGGCCGCCCCGTTGAGCGCCTCCATCTCCACCCCCGTCTGGGCGATCGCCTTGACTTTAACGAGGACCTCCACCCAGTCCTCACCCATGCTGAAATCCACGTCCACGGAGGTCACTCGGATGGGATGACAAAGGAGGATGCTTCTATGTGTCTCCTTGACCGCCTGAACGGCCGCCACTCTGGCTACAGTGAGCACATCCCCCTTCTTCACCTCCCCGGCCCTTATCATCTCGACGGTCTCCCTCCTCAGCCTTATCCTCCCCCTAGCGGAGGCTTCCCTGTAGAGCTCCGGCTTCTCGGTCACGTCCACCATCAAGCGCCCTCACCAACACTCTCCGGGAGGAGTCGGTGGACTTAAAATTCCTTCCGCTTCAGCATACCGGGGAGAGTCCTTGATGGAAAAGAGAGCATCCGCTCTTCCATTCGGGCGATCACTCGGATATCCACCTGCTACTTCCGTCGGAGAATACCTCCTTCTTCCAGATGGGCACCCTCCTCTTTACCTCATCGACCGCCCACGCGGCCGCCTCGAAGGCCTCCCTCCTGTGAGCTGACCTCGTGATCACAAGAAGGGCAACCTCCCCGGCAGCCACATCCCCTATCCTATGCAGGATGACGGCATCCTTCAAGCGGAACCTATCAATGGCTTCCTCCCTTATCATGCGGATCTCCCTATCAGCGACCTCCGGGTAGCAGTCGTAGAATATCCTCTCCACCTCCCCCTCCCCCGAGGTTCTCCTGACGACGCCCAGGAAGAGAACAACAGCCCCCACATCCGGATCTGTCCGCATCTCCCTGAGAAGCTCCTCCGGAGATATCCTATCCCTCGTGATTCCCGCCCTCCAGGAGCCTCCGGAGAAGCTCGGGAAGATGGCAACCAAGTCCCCTTCGCTCAAGATCATAGACAGGTCCCTGGTGAGCTCATGATTCACGGCGACCTGTATCCTCCCCTCCTCAACCATCTCCATCACTGAGCTCCCTAAAAGCTCAAGCAGCTCCCTCAGACTGCCCCTGAACTCGAGATCCCTGCTCCTGAAGCCCAGAACTTCAGAGAGCCAACCATAGACCCTCACGGACACCATGCTCTACACCAGCTCGAGCGCCATGCTCTGGGCCCCACCGCCCCCATGGCATATCGTGGCCAGGCCCCTCCTCTTGCCCCTGACCCTGAGCGCGTTGAGAAGAGTGACCACTATCCTGGCCCCGCTGGCCCCGAGAGGATGCCCCATCGCGACGGCTCCACCGAATGGATTCACCCTCTCTAACGGGATGCCCAACCCCTTTGAAACAACGAGGGTTGCGAGGGCGAACGCCTCATTGTGCTCCACTATGTCGAACTCATCCAGGCTCATGCCTATTCTCTCCAAGAGCCTCTTGGTTGAGTATATTGGAGCTTCTATGAAGTCCTCGGGCTCCACAGAGGCCGATGCGAACCCTATTATCCTAGCCACGGGCTCCAGTCCCCTCTCCTCAACCACCTCCCTGTGGGCCAGAACGAGCGCGGCTGCACCGTCGCTGAGCTGAGAAGCGTTTGCGGCTGTGATGACACCATCGGGCCTGAAGACGGGTTTGAGTTTCGAGATCTTCTCTATGCTCGTATCTGGTCTTATCCCCTCGTCCCTGTCCAGGGAGATGCCGCCCCTGCTCACCCTCTCCATCTCCCTGTCGAAGTACCCGCGTTCCGTCGCCTCGCTGGCCTTCATGTGACTGGAGAGGGCGAACTCATCGCACTCCTCCCTCGTTATCCCCCACTTCCTGGCCGTCTCCTCGGCCTCCTCTCCCATCAGCAGACCAGTGTGGGGGTCCGTCAGGCCATCGTGAACCATGAGATCTATCAGCTTCTCACCAGCGAAGGAGAACCTCACCCCCCACCTCCACTGGGGATGCATCGCGTAGGGGGCGTTGCTCATGCTCTCCATACCCCCAGCGACCACGACCCTGTTCTCGCCAAGGGCTATGCTCTGAGCGGCTAGAGCTATCGCCTTCATTCCCGAAGCGCAAACCTTGTTCACAGTGAATCCGGGAACCCGCTTGGGGATGCCCGCCAGTATGGCCGCCTGCCTGGCCGGGTTCTGGCCCACCATGGCCTGGAGCACGTTCCCCATGATGACCTCATCAACGTCATCCGGATCCAGGCCGCTCCTCCTGACGGCCGACTCTATGGCTATGGCCCCCAGCTCCGGTGCTGTCAACCTGCTCAGGGCCCCTCCGAACTTGCCTATCGGTGTCCTGGAGAAGCTCACGATGAACACATCGCTGAGATCCATGAAATCACCTCGATGCTTCAAGGGGGTATGAGTTAAATCTTCGCTGAGGGCTCACCCCTGAGCCCCCTCAGCCTCTCCACCAGGGCCGGTATGAACTCGTAAAGATCCCTCACCACACCGTAATCCGAGTTCTCGAATATTGGAGCCTGAGGATCGTTGTTCACGGCCACTATCACCTTGGAATCTATTATCCCCGCCGAGAACTGCTGTTGTCCCGATGCCCCTATCACGAAGAGCAGCTTTGGGGCTATCCTAACCCCACTTATCCCTATCCAGGACTCCTCGGGCATCCACTTCAGGTCGGCAGCCAGGGGCCTGGTGCACCCTACCACCCCGTTGAGCAGCTCCGCTAGCTCATAAGCGAGCCTGAGGTCCTCCTTCCTCCTGAATCCCCTCCCCACAGCCACGATCACATCAGCCTTGTCCAGCGGGATCCCGAGCTTGGGCTTGGCGCTCCTCTCCACCACCCTGTAACCCCCACCCCTCCTCTCGGAGCTGACCTCTATCACCTCACTGGGGCTTGGGCCATCTGGCGGTTTGAACCTCCCCTTCTGGATGGTCAGGATCGCCGGTATCTGAAGCTCCTCCAGGGCAATGGCTTTTCCCCCTAGGGTCATCCTCTCCACAACAAGCTTGCCATCCTCAAACCAGAGAGATGAAACCTCCGCAGCTAGAGGCCTCTCCAGCCTCTGAGCTATCTGTCCGCTGAGCTCTCTCCCTCTCTTATCGCTGGATAGAAGCAGCAAGTCGTACTCCCTCGCAAGCTCGGTCAGAAGTTCTAGGAGGGAGGGCTGGTCATCGGATGCGACGGAGCCGCAGATGATGACCCTCCTCGCGCCCCTCACCTCCGCCAGCCTGTCCCTCTGATCCGATGTGAGGAGGAGGGAGACCTCCCCCAGGGACATGCCGGCCGAGATGAGCTCTCCGGCGAGATCCGGATGATGGCTGAAGGCAAGAACCCTCATG
>MAIU01000090.1 GCA_003344655.1 Candidatus Korarchaeota archaeon NZ13-K | reverse complement strand
GTACAGGCTGAG
This sequence comes from Candidatus Korarchaeota archaeon NZ13-K, assembly GCA_003344655.1. Classification (NCBI taxonomy): domain Archaea; kingdom Thermoproteati; phylum Thermoproteota; species Candidatus Korarchaeota archaeon NZ13-K. The sequence goes on along the minus strand of MAIU01000090.1, from coordinate 4,164 downwards.
CTACGACCTGAAGAGGAGCGTCGGTAAGGTGAGGATGTTCTACGGTAACGTGGGAGTTCTGATAAAGGCTTGGGCCTACCTGAAGATGCTGGGGAGCGAGGGGGTGAGACGGACCGCTGCCCTGGCTGTGATGAACGCCAACTACGTGAGGAAGAGGCTGATGAATTGCGGCTTCGACGTCCCTTACGGCAGGGATAGGCCCTGCAAGCACGAGTTCGTCATATCGCTGGCCAGACTGAGGAAGGAGACCGGAGTTAGGGCCCTGGACTTCGCCAAGGCCCTGATAGACAGGGGCCTGCATCCGCCCACGATGTACTTCCCCCAGGTCGTCCAGGAGTGTCTCATGATAGAGCCGACGGAGAGCGATAGTTTGAGGGAGATCGAGAGGTACATTGAGGCCATGGATGAGATAAGAAGGCTGGCTTACGAGAGACCGGAGGAGATTTTAAACGCTCCGAGGAGAGCGTCCATCACTAGGGTGGATGAGAGCATGGCCAACAGGGTCCTCTGGCTAACTTGGAAGATTTACGAGAAGCAGAAGGGAGAGAAAGAGCTCAAGGGATAGCAGGCTAAGTACGAGGAGCCTCTCCTCCCTAACCCCGAGCCTGATGAGGAGAGAGGGAAGGGAGAGGTGGGGAGGGGCCATGAGCCTCCCATCCCGGGACACCCCAGCCGGGATCTTCTCCCTGGTCCTCCTCCAACTGAGGAGCTTCAGGAGGAAATCGAGACCCTGAGGGATCGAGAGGATCGCGAGCTCCCAGTACAGGGAGTGCCTGAATGAAGCTGCAGCGATCGCACCACCGCAGAGGAAGGTGAGGACGTTCCCAGGGAAGGCCCTCGCAGGATACCAGTTGTACCTTAGGAAGGAGAGGAGGAGCAGGGATAGGGAGAGAAGGTAGATGAATCCCTTGATCTCTCCCCTGGTCAGCAGGATCACAGAGAGAGTTGAGGAGATTATGAGGGAGGTGCCGGCCTCCAGCCCGTTGAAGCCGGCGAATGTGTTGGTTGAGTTGACGTAATAGGTCCCGAGGAGGAAGAGGGTGACCTGATGAGTCAAGAGGAGGCTGAAAGGATCGAATGGGGGGAAGTCGCTGTGAAGGAGTAGGAATGGGATCCCCGAGAGGATCACCTTCTCGATGTTGCTCAGCCCGATGACATCATCGATGAGCCCTAGGGAGGAGAAGAACACCGGGAGGATCACTAGGGATGGTGGAAGTCCGAGGATCAGGGAGATTAGGGAGAACTGAAGTATTGAGACTATTGAGAGAGGAAGACCGCCAATCCTAGCGGCCATCACATCTCCAGGTTTATGCAGATCCCTGGATAGGAGTCCTCTCCTCTCAGAAATCCTTATCCACCTCTCGGTGGCTGCCAGATTGATCAGCGATGAGCAGAGGGCCGCCAGCGCGGCTAGTATCTCACTCACCATGTTTTTATCGTGGGGGGGACGGGTTGCAAGGTAAAAATGTTGGAGGTTGCTCTGGCCTCGGCGGTGGCCCTACTCTCCTCAGAGCTCATGCACAGGAGGATGCTGCCAAGGTACGCTGGAAGATCCCTCCTGTCCGAGGACGTACACAAGCCGGGAAGGCCGAAGGTCCCGGAGCCCCTGGGACCGGTGGTCTGCATCTCCTTCCTCATATCATCACTGGCGTTCTTCAGCCTGACGGGAGAGGCTAGCTCGATCGCCATCGCAGCATCCTCAGGACTGGCCTTCCTCATAGGACTGCTGGACGATGTCTCCCCGCTGGGCCCCAGGACCAAGCCCCTGATGCTCGTGCTCCCGGCCCTCGTCCTTGTAGCGACCTATCAGATCACACCGAGACCCCTTCTACCTATACTGGGAAGGGCCAGGCTTTATTATGTCTACTGGATCCTGCTTCCGGCCCTCTTTACGGTATTCTCGAACGCTGTGAACATGATGGACTCCCTAAATGGGATGATGCCCCTCTCCGTTTACGCATCCACCATCCCCTTGATACCGGTGCTCGCCTCCAACAGGGGTGCCCTGGCTTCCCTCATCCTGCTCCACGCCTCCCTCCTCCCCTACTGGCTCAGGAACAGGTACCCGGCTAGGGTCTTCGGGGGGGACTCCAATTCCCTCTTCGTGGGCTCCGTCCTAGCGTCCGTATCCGCCGTCTCCAACACAGAAGCCTTCTTCTGCATAGCCCTGATCCCCTTTCTGGTCTCCGGCTTCTCCGTAATAACATCCGTCGGCGGGTTGAGGGAGAGGAGGGAAATAGGCATAAGGCCAGTCATAGTCAGGGAGGGGATGATAAGGGCAAATCCGGATCCAAAGGCGCCTATCTCCCTCATAGCTATGATATCTTGTGAGAGGTGGAAGGGGGAGGATGAGATCGTCAGGGAGGCTGCCCTCCTCTCCCTACTATCCGGGATCCTATCATCCCTCACCTTCTTCCTCCTAACGCCGAGGTGAGAACTTGGACAGGGGGCTCCTGCTCTCCCTCTACGCGGTCCTGTCGGGATGGGTCCTCATACTCCTAGCCCTCCTGATCCTGAAGCCCGTGATCTCCCCGAGCTCCAAGGAGCTGGGCTGGGCGGTGCTTTACGTGCTCCTCGGGTTCCTCTCGATGGCCGCGGCCCTCCTCCTATGGTACGGGAGCATAAAAGCCATCTTCCTCAGATTGAAGGTAGTGGGCCCGGGGGGACTCGAACCCCCGACCTCCCGCTTCTCCTCTGGCGACTGTAGCGGGAGCCGCCATATAAGGCAGGCGCTCTATCCAGTCTGAGCCACGGGCCCCCTCAGGCTGGGCTGTCCTCATTAATATGCGTTTCGGTCAGGCGGGCCCGGGATCCTGATCTGGCGAGTGGGCTTTCGGGTATTCATTGATCGGATTTGGCCGAATGATTAAATATGTCATCACTCCTCGGTTGGAAGGATGCCCTATAGGGATTCAGCGCAGAAGGTCAGGATAGCGGAGCTCCTCTCGGGGGAGTTCGAGGAGGTCTCCGTGGAGGGGACGAGATACTTCAGGCTCCCTTGGGGGAGCGTCATAAAGGTTAGGATCATGGGTCTGGTCGTGGAATCTAGCCTGAAGGAGGATGGCTCCTTCGCAACACTGGACGTTCACGATGGTACCGCATCCATACAGGTGAAGGCATGGGATGAGGACGTCTCCCTCCTAATGGATCCCGATACCGGGAGCCCTTACGAGAGGGGGAGCATAGTGGACGTGATAGGCAGGGTGAGGAGCTGGAAGGATTCAATATACCTCTCCCCGACGCTCGTGATCAAGGTGAGGGATCCGAACGCCATCCTGCTCAGGGAACTGGAGATACTGAGGAGGATGCTCAGGGTGAGGGTGGAACCCAGGAGGAGAGAGGAGGATAGGCTGAGGAGGGACGTGATAAGGATTCTTAAGGAGATAGGTCCACTCTCACTCGATGAGATGGCAGATCTCCTAAAGGAGGGTCAAATTAGGCTCAGGAAGAGACTGGAGGAGATGGTATCCTCCGGTCTGCTGTTGGAGAGCGATGGAAGGTACGGATACGCGGGCATATGAGGGATCTCTCACCTTTAAAAATGCCTGCCTCCCCCTTATTGGGTGGAGATGTCGTCGAGGGAAGAGTACCTTCAGATGCTCATGGAGGCTAGGAAGAAGCTCCCCAAGCTCGTGGTCAGCGGCGAGAGGTTCTCGCCGCCCAGGCCGGTGATAGCGATAGAGGGTAAGCAGACGCACATAGTGAACTTCAAGGAGATAGTCACTAGCGTGAACAGGGATGCGAAGATGATAGCCAGGTACCTCTCGAAGGAGCTGGGATCCCCTTACTTCCTCACGGAGGATGAGAGGAAGCTCATATTGAGCAGGAAGATAGACCCAAAGCAGGTTGAGAACAGGATAGAGAAGTTCATAAGGACCTATGTGATATGCCCCCACTGCGGCAGGCCCGATACCACTCTCGTCAAGGTGAAGAAGGCCTGGGTCCTCAGGTGCCAGGCATGCGGTGCCGAGACCCCGGTTCCGAAGCTGTGAGGTGATCGCTTGAAATCGAAGAAAGGGGAGGAAGTGGAAAGATCCCTGGATGCCGAGATGGAAGATCTCCTGCCTGCTGAGGACTTGGAGATATTTGGAAGGGTTCTGGAGCCCCTCGGAAAGGGACACTTCAGGGTGGAGTGCGCGGATAATGCGATAAGGGTCTGCAGGG
>MAIU01000089.1 GCA_003344655.1 Candidatus Korarchaeota archaeon NZ13-K | reverse complement strand
GCGACATGATGGAGAGGCAGGGCTACAGGACAGAGGGTGCCAGGAGCCTCAAAAGGCTCTCAGAAATAATCGGTTCTGATCTGATCAGGTTCTACGTGCACTCCTACCAATCCTACCTCTTCAACGTCCTCCTCTCCAGGAGACTGATCCACGGACTCTCCGCCGAGGAGGGGGACTTCATCCTCAAGGAGAGCGGTGAGATATCGATGCACCCGGAGGAAGGGCAGCTCCTCCTCCCCCTCCCCGGGGCCTTCACGAGGGCGAAGGGGGGATGGCTCGGCGAGGAGCTGGGGGCCCTGATGAGGGAGGAGGGAATAAAGGGGGAGATGTTCATATTTAGGGAGCTCCCTGAGATAAGCGCGCTCGGAGACTTCAGGAAGGCCATCTGCGAGGTCAGTAGTCTCAGATTCTTCGAGAGAAATGGAATGGTCACGCTTTCCTTCTTCCTAGAATCCGGATCGTATGCGACATCCTACCTCAGGGAGATCTTGAAGCCTGAGGATCCCGTGGGGCAGGGCTTCATCTGATCAGAACGCTATCGCCAGGACCAGCTGGGTCCCGCGGTTCCTGAGGCGCCTCACCATCTCCCTGGGTAAATCCCGGGAGGAGGCCGTCGCCCTTATCGCGAGCGTCCTGTCATCTATGTAAGTGGACTTCCTCAACACGGAATCCCTGGCATTGCTCAGCTTGAGGTCCCTGCTTCCCTGAGCTTTCAGCCTGAACTCCATGTCCCCAACCAGGAGCACAACGCATATCTCACCTCCCTCCATGAGGTGTTTCCTGACGGCCTCTCCGAGATCCCTGACGGACTTGTTGGCCCTAACCCCTATCACGCAATCGGCCCTGGGACCTATCTCCTCCTCCTTGGTGACCTCCATCGTGGTCCTGTGAGTGGCCCTTATGTTGGGATGACCGTAAGCTAATATCTCCTCGATCACGGTATCACCCGATGGATCCGCACCGCAGGCTGGTCGAGCGCTTGGTCGGGATGGGGGTTATAAAGACGGAGAAGGTCAGGAGATCGGCGGAGAGAGTGAGGAGGGAGATGTTCGTGCCGGAGAGGTACAGGAGGATGGCCTACGAGGACATCCCCCTCCCAATAGGTGACGATCAGACGATAAGCGCCCCCCACATGGTCTTCATGATGAACGAGCTCCTGGATCTGGAGGTGGGGCAGCTCGTGCTGGAGGTCGGCTCCGGCAGCGGATATCACGCGGCGACCATAGCAGAGATAGTCGCCCCCAGCGATGCCCCCGTCTCGAGGTGGGGGGCCGTTCTGACGGTGGAGATAAACCCCAGGCTGGCCACCCTGGCGTACAACAACCTCAAGGCTGCCGGTTACTCCTCCAGGGTTCACGTCATAAACTTTGATGGGAGCTCGGGTCTCCCCCTGAGGGAGAAGGTTGATAGGATAGTCGTGACGGCCGCGGCCCCGGGCGTACCACCACCCCTGCTGGAACTGCTCAAGGAAGGGGGGAAGATGGTCATCCCGGTGGGCAGCCCCGGCCTCTGGGGGCAGGACCTGCTCGTCATCGAGAAGTCAGGAGGAAGGATTTTCAAGAGGAAGGTGACTGAGGTGGCGTTCGTTCCCCTGAGGGGGAAGTACGGATGGAGCTAATCTACAGGGGGGCAGAGGCCGAGCTCTACAGGACGGAGTTCATGGGGATACCCGTGGTGATAAAGAGGAGGATCAGCAAGGGCTACAGGGCGAAGGAGCTCGACAGGCTCCTCAGGATAACTAGGACGAGGAAGGAGGCGAGACTCATGAGGAGGGCCAGATTGGGGGGAGTCCCGGTCCCGGCTGTGATAGACGTCTGGGGGGACTCGATAATGATGGAGTACGTTCCAGGAGTAAGGATGGCCGACTCTATAGATGATGATAGCATGCTGGCCTTCGGACTGGCCTCATGCAGGCTCCACAGATCCAACATAGCTCACAACGATCTCACACCCTACAACGCTCTCATCACGGCCGGAGGGATATGTCTGCTTGACTTCGGGCTGGCCGAGTACACTCACGATGTGGAGAGCTACGCCGTTGACCTTTACGTCCTGAAGAGGTCCCTGAAATCGATAACGGAGGAATGGGAGGGTCTCTGGGAGTCCTTCCTGAGGGGATACTCGACCTGCGATATGGCGGAACGCGTAATAAGGAGGCTTGAGCAGGTGGAGGCCAGGGGTAGGTACAAGTGATCGAACTTCACTTCGTCTCATCAAACTCGCATAAGTACGAGGAGTTCAGGAGGATGCTCTCGGACCTTCTGGTCCTGAGGTTCGTCAAGGTTGATTACCTTGAGCCTCAGGGGGAGGACCTGGAGGGGATAGTGGTGACCTCCGCCAAGTGGCTCTCCCCCTACCTGAGGAGGCCGTTCTTCATGGAGGACTCGGGTCTCTTCATAGACGCCCTTGGAGGATTTCCGGGTCCCTTCTCATCATACGTCTTCAGGAAGATCGGGAATCAGGGGATACTGAGGCTGATGGAGGGTGTCAAGGAGAGGGGCGCCTCCTTCATCTCCTTGATAGCTCTGAACATCCACGGAAGGATCGAGGTGTTCGAGGGAAGGGTCAGGGGAAGCATAGCGGAGGAGGCGAGGGGAGGCGGCTGGGGATTCGACCCCATATTCATCCCTGAGGGATCAGGGGGCCTGACCTACGGTGAGTTGGGGGAGAGGAAGGACCTCTTCTCTCACAGGGGTGCCTCCTGCAGGAGGCTGAGGGAGTTCCTGGAGAGGAACCTCCAGCTCCTCGGGCCCGCAATCGGCCCGAGCCACCCGGGTGAGGGGGCCCGGGGCCCTCATCGATAGGATTAAAAATGAGGCACGCTCCTGCAGCGAGGTGCGTAAACATGGCTAGGATGCACAGCAGGAAGAGGGGTAAATCTGAATCGAAGAGACCACCCAAATCAGTTCCTCTGGACTGGGTCCCGATGAGTAAGGAGGAGATAGAGGAACTTGTCGCCAAGCTGGGGAGGAGAGGGATTCCCCCGAGCCAGATAGGGATGATACTCAGGGACGAGTACGGCGTCCCCCTCGTCAAGAGGGTAGTGGGAAAGAAGGTGACAGAGATACTAGAGGAGGCTGGCGCCGCCCCTAGGATCCCTGAGGACCTCATGGCGCTCATAAACAAGGCCTACAGGATAAGGAAGCACCTGGAGGAGCACAAAAAGGATCTACATGCAAAGAGGGGGCTGATACTCACTGAATCTAAGATAAACAGGCTAGCGAAGTACTACAAGAGGGTGGGTAAGCTTCCGCCGGATTGGAGCTACAGCCCGGAGCTAGCGGAGCTCTATGCCGTCTGAAATGGAAGATCCAAATACCCTTTTCCTTTCTAGGGTCAGAAATTTTACCAAAGAACTCTACTCAGCTTTAAGAGATTCCCATGTGAGGGTGATCTCACACCTGGATGCCGATGGCCTGAGCTCCGCGGGCATAATGATATCCGCCCTCAGGAGGCTGAGGGTCCCCTTCCACCTGAGCGTGGTGAAGTACTTGAGCGAATCCCTCATTGAGGAATTGAAGAACGGAAGCTATGGAACCTACCTCTTCCTGGACCTGGGATCTGGGGAACTCGAGCTCCTGAGCTCTCTTAATGGTAGGATCTTCGTGATAGATCACCACAGACCGTCATCCGATACCAAGGGGGTCATCCTTCTGAACCCCTTCTTGGACGGCATAAACGGGGACGAGGAGGTAAGCTCCTCAGGCATATGCTTCCTTGTGCACAGGGAGCTATTCAGGGAGGAATCGATGGCCCCCCTGGCCCTAGTCGGCGCGATAGGGGATGCTCAGGAGAACGGCGGCTTCAGGGGGTTGAACGGCCTGATACTGAGGTGGGCCGTGGAGAGGGGGCTGATCGAGGTGAAGAGGGATATAAGGCTCTTCGGGGGGCCGGATTACCCACTGGTCGCCTCCCTTGAGAGGACCGTGGATCCCTTCATAAGGGGCGTCTCGAACGACTCCGCCGGGGCCCTCAGCCTCGTTGAGTCCGTGGGTATACCCATGAAGGTAGGGGATAGGTGGATCACGCTATCCGATCTGACGGAGGAGCAGAAGAGGGAGCTCATGAACGAGCTAGTTAAGAGGGTGGAGAGCTTGGATAAAGCGAAGTCCCTGGTTGGCAACATATACGTGAACCTGTCCGAGCCCAAGGGCTCCCCCCTCAGGGATCTCTCCAGCCTCTCGACCCTGCTTAACGCCTGCGGGAGGATGGGGAAGGGGTACTTGGGAGCCCTCATGGCGGCCGGCATCAGGGGGGAGCTGCTCAACAGGGTGGTGGGGGTTCAGCAGGAGTACAGGAGCTACCTATCTAGGCTGCTCAATGAGATAAAGCCTAGGGTAGTTGGGAAGGTGGCCTTCATAGACGAGGGT
>MAIU01000088.1 GCA_003344655.1 Candidatus Korarchaeota archaeon NZ13-K | reverse complement strand
GGGTCAGCTGTTCTGGCTGAGTCTCAGGGGCAGGGGCATCGTCTGGCTTGGGAGCTACGGAGCCCTGGAGATTAGGGAGCTCAAGGCAGGGGAGAAGGCCACCGTGGACAACTTCCACCTCGTTGCGATGGACTCGACCGTCGGCTGGAGCGTTAGGATGTTCGGAGGGCTGAAGTCAGCGGTTCTAGGAGGGGAAGGGATAGTGGTGGATCTCACGGGCCCCGGGAGGGTTTACATGCAGACCAGGAACCCGATAGCCCTGGCGGATTATGTCTACAGGTACGTGAGGGCTAGGACGGGATCCAGGTGAGATTTCAGGGCCATCAGACCGCCCGTCTCTCCCCACGGATAGGTTAAAGGAATTATCATCATCGGCCCCACGATTCCCGAGCCATCCTTAATATTAAATTTTGAGTGATGCGCCGGACAGGTGCGGTGGGATCCGCAGCGGAGCGATAAGTATTTATTTGCTTCACCGCAGGGCTGAGTGATGCTCAGGTACTTGGCTCCCCTCGCGCTCCTCCTGCTGCTCTCCGCCGGCTCCCTTCCCATTGCTACAGCTGAGCTGACGGGTCCAGTCGCCATAATATCAAATGAGATAGATCGGCCCACGGCCGAGAGGCTCAGATCATCCTTGGAGGCCATGGGCTTCCAGGTGGCCATTTTCCCCCCGGAGATGCTGGGGGAGGCCCTGAACTATGCTCAGTTCATCATAATACTGGGCGGCCACAGGGCCCCCGGGGTGGGTGAGCTAGTCGCCCCCCTCCTTTCGGGCGAGGAGAGGTCGAACCTGGAGAGGAGGGGCTACGCTTACTACTTCATCAAGACCAGGTGGGGGAAGCCCGTGATCATAATAGCCGGGAACGACAGGTTCGGGACCTACAGGGCGGCCAACAACTTCCTGATCAGGGGGATAAGGGAATTGAGGGCCATCATGCAATCCCCCGGGGTCGCTTTGGTCCTGGTTCCCGCTCCGATGGGCGGGTAGCATGGGCGCCAGTGAGGGGGAGCTCTGGCTGGATAGGATCCTCCAGCTGATGAGGGAGCTCCTAAGGGGAAGAGCAATATCCGTGAGGCACTTCAGCCCGGAGCTAGAGGAGTCCGTTCTCTGGACAAGGCACTCGGGAATCTCACTCTCGGAGTCCCTGATACTGACGGGTCCCCCCGCTCTGCCCCTCAACGAGAGAGAAACGGGCATGAGGGCCAGGGACCTGATGAGGCTCCGAGATGAGGAGCTGATAAGGCTCTTCGAGGTTGGGGGATCGCAGCAGACCCCACTGAAGGGTGTGATCCTCTTCTCCCTCGCCTGGAGGCTCCTGAACCTGGGGGTCACCTGGGGGCTCGGTCCGGATCAGCTCAGGGCCATCTACCTGAGGCTGGTCAGGGATTACCTCATCCTCTGGGGGGAGAGGGCCAGGGAGGCGTTCTTCCTCTTCAGCCTGGGTATGGAGGATTTCTTCAGGAATGAGGAGGAGCTGGATGCTCTTTCCAAGCTGGTCCTATACCCACTGGCCTTCTCGACGTTGATGAACGAGTACGCTTCCCAGGAGCTCATAGGAAGGGCGCCCAGGCAGGCACTGTCCAAGATGTTGACCCCGGCTCAGGACTACCCCGCTAAGCTCCCTTCCCCGAAGCAGGAATCGATGGAGCTCCTCTCAATGGCTCAGAGGATAAATGAGAGCTACAGGGAGCTGAGGAGCTCCATAATGAACACGCTGGGGAGACTCGTTCACGCGAGGCCTGGGGTCGATAGGAGACTGGGCGAGGTTCTGGACCAGCTCTCCAGGGAGCTGTCCGACTGGAGCCTGAGGAGGAGGTTCGAGCTCAGGGGGGCGAAGGTCAGGGCGAAGAGGATGAGGTTCGTGGTCCTCTATCCATCGGCCCCCGAGATCTGGATGGTTCAGCAGGAGAGGGGCGGAATGGTGAGGCTGGATAGGGGATCTGAGGTGAGCGCCGTCCCCTGGCCGTTCAGGGAGAGGGGAATAGCTTACATAGTGGTATCACCCTCGGGGGCCTCCTGAAGACCCCGGCCGATCGGCCTCACGCTTTTCAACGGATCGCGGCTCACCTGAAAAGTTTTTAGCTTTCATGGCAATCCTCAGGTTGTGAGAGGCCGAGCCCTGATCTGCTTGGTCCTGGTAATGCTCCTCCTACCTCCCCTCGAGGGAGGAGCGGATCGGAAGGGCATCATCCTTTACTACGATGAGAGGTACCCGAGCAACTGGGTAAACCCAAGGGCAACTCTGATGTACCTCAAGGGAGTGCTTGAAAGCCTAAATGTCCCCTATAGGATCCTGAACGCCGATGAGCTGAGGGACTTCATGAGAAGGGAGACTGGAATTGTGATATTCACGAGCGACGTGGCCCCCGACACCGTTTGGGATGGCAGCGAAGATTCGCTCATGCTGAGATGGCTGAGGGAAGGGGGAACAATCGTGTGGACGGGGGACTGGGAGCTCTACTACATAGGCTACGCTGATGGCTCGATGGTGCACTTAAGCGGCTCAGAGAACAAGCTTCTGGGCAGAGAAGTGACAGCGGCAATTGAAGGTGTTTTGGTGAGGTCAACTGAATCCGGGGCTAGGTATATTCCAAGCCTCAGGCCCTTCAGGAGCATGAGGCCATTCGATGAGAGCGAGCTGGCCGGGCTCGAGTACGAGGCCTATGGTGCGGCTGAGCTGAACGGGAGGAGGTTTCTTGATCCCTGCGCTGTCAGGGTGGGAAAGGGGTTCTTCGTGAAGGTATCCGCCACCGCTCATGATAACCTCGGCTTCCTCTATGCTTTGGAGCTTGTTCTGAACAGGTTCCTCGGCATGAATGTTAAGCTCACAGCTGATCCATCCAGCTCCTTCATACCCTACACTGGCATCGTCTATATACTTCCGAGCGAGGTCTCCTCTCCCTACTGGCAGAGGAACTTCGGGGACAGGATCTACTTCTATGCGAAGTCAGACCTCAGGGCTTACAGGGAGGCCATAAGGAATGACTTCAGGAGGATATCCTCCGAGTACAATTTCGTCATACTGGTAGTTCCTCTGAGCGACTCCCAGCTCTTCAGAGCGAATGCCGAGCTTCTGGATGAGATAGCCTCGCTCGAGGGTCTGGGAATCCTCTACGCAATATTTCCGAAGTGGGATTATGGGCCCGAGCAGGATTACCTGAGGCCAGGGAGCAGGGTAAACGCTGTCTTTGCATCAGTAGCCAGGTTCCTCTCAAATCTGAGCTCCACTTTAGGGGTGGCGGTCTGGTACGGATGGAAGGACAGGAGGATGGATCCGGAGGAGCTTGAGAGGTTCTACCTCTCCCTTCCCCCTGATCTGAGGCAGAGGATCTGGCTCTGGCTGGACGATCCCTTCGTTGAAGAAGCCTACAGATCGGGGATCACCGGAAAGGTTGATGAGCTTAACATGACGCTGGTGACGGAGCTCTACTCTCCTAGCATGCTGGCGGCCTATCAAAACCTGACCAGAAGGCAGATGATAGTCACCGGCTACTGGAATGCGAGCAGCACTGAGGAGTGGGTTGATGGCATGAGGGGAAAGCTGGAGCTCGTAAGAACTCCCGGAAGGATTCTGGGGGTGTGGATATTCTGGGATGTCAACGACGGATTTGGGGAGGCCTACAGGGCTTACATAGGAGGGAAGCTGAGGAACCCTGTTCTGAGGAGGCCTTCCTTGGAAGTAGTGGATGCAACAGGAGTGGACAGAATTGCTGTCAATATGATCATTCCATCAGCTCAAATAGCCCCTGGTGCTGATCTAGTGGTGGGAGGACCCGTGGCCAATGGGAGGAGCAAAGCTGTCGAGAGCCATGGGATAAGATTCTCCAGGGACGAGCTCATCATAAATGGAACCGTCCACAGGAGCTCGTGGAGAAGAGTGGATTATGGATTGATCCTGTACGAGGGGAACAGGGTGTACGTGATGGGGACCCACAGATTTGGCACGAAGGCAGCTCTAATCTGGCTCAGGATGAACGGGCTCACTGGGAACTCATGCCTGGTGAGGTGGACTGATGAGAACGGGAACGGGGAAGTTGAGGCTGAGGAGGTGATTGTTCTCAGGAACCTGTAGCGCATTGATCCTATCTAACCCGGGCATCATGACGGATCCCGTGAAAAGCCTTTATTAAGGGCTTCCCGATCGATCATCCCGTGGAGGAGCTGAGGAAGGCTGAGGAGATACTGGAGAGGGAGGTCATACCGGCCCTCTGGTACTCGCTGAAGGAGGACCCCAAGATGGCCTCTGAGATGCTGGGTAGGATGTTCAGAGAGGTCATAGCGGCCATGATCACGATGGACAAGAGCCTCTCAAGCAGGATAAGCGAGCTCACGGAGAACGTCAACAGGCTCTCGCAGCGCATAGAGGAAGTCAACAACCAGCTCTCAAGCAGGATAAGCGAGCTCACGGAGAACGTCAACAGGCTCTGGAGGACAGTTAGGACGC
>MAIU01000087.1 GCA_003344655.1 Candidatus Korarchaeota archaeon NZ13-K | reverse complement strand
CCTCCGCCATGGGGAGCATCAGCTCGTTGAACCCCAGCCTCCTCATGCCGCGCGATGCCTCCCCTATCGCGGAGTTCACCTCAGCCACTGCCGATGGGGTTCCGGGTCCCAGGAAGGGGGATCTCGCGACCAGGCTCACGACCTTGGCTGCGCTCTCCTCCATCCAGGGGCTGAGGGAGAAGTCCATCCCGAGGATGGGGACCTCCTCCCCGAGGTCGGAGGAGGCGCTCTCGGCCTCCGACACAGCATCCCTGAAGACCCTCGAGAGGGCGTACCCGAGCACCTCCCGGGGCTCCTCAACCTCCGAGAGCGGGCCGTAGAGGTCTGAGGGGTAGAGAAGGGAGAAGCTGATCCCGAAGGACTCGGCCCTAGTCATCGGGAAGTAGGGCCCCTCCGGCGGCTCATCCGAGCTCAGAGCGAACATCGTGGCGCACTCAGGACCCAGCTCCTCCGACACCCTGAAGATGAAGTCAGCCGCCCTGAAGAGCTCCGCGGGACCACTTCCAATGGACACGGAGGTGAAGTACCCCATTTTAAGGAGTTCCCACGCCCTTCCGAACGCTGAGGATCCCCTGCCGGAGTAGACGGCCTTGAGCTCGATGTCAACATCATCCGAGGGCTCCCCAAGCACTACCCTGGCCGACATGGAGTCGAGCCTCCTTGAGAGCTTCAGGAGATAATCGGAGAAGGATGAGAAGCTCTCAGGATCCTTGAGATGAAGGGTGACCGATCTGAACCTCATGGGTGGGCTCTCCGATCTCCATCTTTTAACTCTTACGCCCCGGTGATCTGTCTCTAGTGCCCGGGAACTCGGGTGGGCTCGATTGGAATCGAGCCGGATGGCCCGGTCGGATCGGGGATCAATTTTTTATAAGGAGGTGGAGTGTTGCGGGAAGGTGAAAGCGGTTTGGTCGATAGGGAGAGGATCAGGGGACTGGCTCTGGACGTCATCGCGGTTCTCTCCTCCTACATCCTGGGGGCCCTCATGAGGCTCCTACCCACGATCAAGTACGGGGCCAAGCTGACGGCCGATGACCCGCTACTCCACTACAGGATAACGGAATACCTGGTCAGGACGGGTCGCCTCCCAACCTACGACCCTCTCTCCTGGCACCCCTGGAGCTTCAATCCCACTGAGGTGCTGCCCGTGCTCCACTACTACACAGGAGCGATAATATACAAGATTTCCTCTCTACTGGGATTCAACGATCTCTACACCGTGGTCGTCTACATACCGGTCTTCTTCGCCCCACTGGTCGTGATCCCCCTCTACCTCACCTCAAAGGAGCTCTGGGGAAGGGGGGCCGCCTTGATCTCCTCCTTCGCGATCTCCCTCTCCTGGGCCTACCTGAGCAGATCTCTAGCCGGCTGGTACAGGCACGAGCAGTTCGCCATCCCGCTGCTCATGTCCTCCTTCTACCTCACGCTTAAGGCGATGAGATCGGATGAGGACTGGAAGGTGATCGCCTACTCCGGGCTGAGCGGCGCCTTTCTCGTCTACGCCTCAGGCGTGTGGGCCGGCTTCAGGGCCCTATACGATGGGTATGCCCTCATGATCTTCCTCCTTCTCCTCCTGAACAGGTTGAACTGGAGAAATGCCCTCGCTCTCGGCATGCCGCCCCTCTACGTTCTCATAGCATCCCTCGGAGCCCTTCCCAACCTGGCCTACAGGAAGCTCTACGTGAGCTTCGAGAGCACGCTCGTATGGGCCTCCCTGCTGGCCGCCCTAGTCTACCTGGTCCTCCCCAGGCTTGGGATCGAGAGGAGAAGGAGGGAGGTTTCCCTGGCTGCTGGAGCCGCCCTCCTGGCGATCTTCCTGGGGCTGGGCATCTATCAGCCCCTCACGGGGAGGCTCATGAGGGTGCTCTTCCCGTCGGTGAAGCTGCCCCAGGGCAACGTGGTTGAGACCGTGGCGGAGCACGGGGCCGGGGAGAGCTTCGAGTCCTTCACCACCCTCCTGATACCGGCGTCGCTTGGGCTCCTCTCCATGATCCTGGAGAGGTGGAGGAGGGATGAGGAGCTCACGCTCACGATCATGACCTTCATATCCCTCTACTTCGCGGTCAGCATGGTCAGGCTCCCTCCCCTGGCCGCCCCCTTCCTGGCCCTCTGCTCCGGGTACTTCACCCAGAGGCTTCTATTGTTCTCGGAGCCCTACCTGAAGAGGCTGAGGGCCCTTGAGAGGTCAAAGGTGAGAAGGGGGTCTCCTCTCCCGCTGAGCAGGAGGATAGCGATCCTAAGGGTCCCGATCATCCTGATGATCTTCCTCGTCGTGCTCCCGGTCGCCCTGCAGGGTCACATAAGGGAGTACGGGGGGGAGTTCAGCAGCTACGTCCTATCATACGAGGAGGCCCTGAACTACCCCCTAGGGTTCAGCGAGGGATGGGTTGATGCCCTGAACTGGCTCAGGAACAACACCAGTCCTGATGAAGTCGTCATATCCTGGTGGGACTACGGTTACTGGATGCAGCTCGGCTCCGGAAAGGTCACCCTGGCCGATGGCCTGACGATAAACTCCAGCCAGATAACGCTAATAGCCAAGGCCTTCATGGGGCCGGAGGAGGCCATGCTGGACCTGGCCAGCAGGTTCAATGCGAGCTACGTAGTGGTGGACGTGCCCGCCGAGGTCGGGAGCTTCTCAGGAGGGGGGAAGTGGATGGCCATGGCCTGGATAGCTGGTCAGTTCCAGTACAGCCCCTACAGGGCGGATGAGGTCAGGAAGTGGCTCACCCAGGACCTGCCGAAGTTCTTCTACCACGACAGCGTCAGCGGGAGGTACATACCCACGGATTACGCGCTGAACACCACCCTCTACAAGATGGCCCTCAGCTCGATCGGGATGGGCAGGTTGAACTACTTCGAGCTGGTGCACGTCGGCAAGAACCAGGGATACGTGGAGGTGGCCGTTTTCAGGGTGAAGGGATGATGAGGAGCCCCCTCTCCCACTTCGACAGGGAGGATCCCCTCGAGAGGACGATCTTCTCCGGCCTCAGGGAGAGGTTCCTCGCAGAGGCGGATGAGGAGCACGTGAGGGCCCTTGACTCATTCACGTTCGCCCTGGTGAAGCCGGACGCATTCGCCAGGGGGCTCGCCCCGGAGGTCATTGAGAGGCTCAGGGACGCTGGTTTCACCATAGGGGCTATTAAGATAGCTGAGATGGATCCCTCGATGATAGATGACCTCTACATGTTCGTGAAGCAGCGTTACGCGAGCTCCTGGTGGATAATGCCCAAGGTCTTCGGGCAGGCGCCAGTGGTGGCCATGGTGCTGTCGCACGAAGCCAACGCTTGCTCGAGGCTGAGGGAGGCCGTTGGCCCGACCACGCCCGAGGCGGGCAGGCCAGGGAACATCAGGTACGACATGAAGGGGACGAACAGGGCCCTCAACATAATACATGCGGCCGATGATCCCGCCTCGGCCCTGAGGGAGGCGCTTGTCTTCTTCGAGATGGATGAGATATTGGACGCCATGATCTCCAGTGAGAACGCCAGCTATGATGCGGCTGAGCTCTCCCCAGAGGAACCGATGAGCCTCTCCAGGTGGGGGCTCTTCAACTCCGTGAAGGTTAACGCGCTCGATTTCCTCGAGTCCGGGAGGCAGGAGCTCCAGGAGGCGCTGGATGAGGAGGCTGAGATAGTTTCCAAGGATCTGCCCCTGGGGGATGAGAGGATGGCCCTGAGGGATGTCGAGGCCAGGATATCATTCAGGGCATCGAGGCTCTTGGGAGAGCTGGAGGATGAGGCGGTGAGGATCGCCAGGATGCCCGCGGACCCCAAATGGAAGGGAAGGGTTGCTGAGAGGTTGGAGGACTCCCTGATAGCGGCCAGGATGATAGAGCTGCTGAGCGATGAGGTGAAGCTCATGAGGGAGGATCGATTCGACATGCTTCTGCTCTCCGCGCTATCCATGGGCCTGGTCGACTCCGAGTGGGGCGAGGTCGTGCTCCACAGCACGTGGGCCGTCATGCCCCAGATGGTCACGGACCTGAGGAGGGCAAATAGGATTGTGATCACATCATTGGAGGAAGCTTAATATAGGTATAACCGCGTTAATGTCCGATGAGTCTGATACAACCCTGCGAGGTGATAGTCAGGACGCTCATACCTTCAGTCAGGGCCGCCATAACCAGGGAGCTCATAGAGAGGCACGGGCTGAAGCAAGTGGAGGTGGCAAAGCTCCTGGGGGTGACGCAGGCGGCCGTGAGCCAGTACATGAGGGGGGCCAGGGGGAGCGTCTTCGACCTGAGTGAGGATGAGAGCATAGCTGCCATCGTGAGCAGGATAGCTGAGGGCTTAGCTAGGGGCAGCCTCAGCTGGCTCGATGCATCGACCCTGACATGCGAGATCTGCTACCAGGTCAGGAGGAGGGGGTTATACAGGAGCCAGAGGGTGAGGTTGAAGGGAAAATATGAGCATGCTTTGGACGTCGTTTGTAGGGAATATGACACTTTGAGGGATGACGAGAGGCTGAGGCGCATGCTGGAGGG
>MAIU01000086.1 GCA_003344655.1 Candidatus Korarchaeota archaeon NZ13-K | reverse complement strand
CCCTATCGCCCCTCCTCCAGGGTACGTAAACGTCGCCCGGGCTCCTTCCTCTCAGAATGTTTAGGA
Source organism: Candidatus Korarchaeota archaeon NZ13-K (assembly GCA_003344655.1). NCBI lineage: Archaea > Thermoproteati > Thermoproteota > Candidatus Korarchaeota archaeon NZ13-K. Next base: position 4,508 of record MAIU01000086.1, on the reverse strand, counting down.
GCATCTCCGGGAATTTCTTGAAGAACCTAGGCTGAAAGAGGGCCCAAACGGAGATTATGGCTATGCCATCATTCTTGAGGACTCTCCTGACCTCGGTGAGGGATCTCAGCCTGTGCTCCCCCCTCAGGTGGTGAAGCGTGGCGATGTAGAGGACCGTGGAGAAGGACTCATCCCTGAAGGGCAGGAAGGCCGCATCGCACTGGACCCTCTCGCCGGGGAACCTCCTGGAGGCCACCCTCAGCATCTCCCAGGATATGTCCGCGCAGACCACGTAGAACCCCTTGAGCATGAGGTACCTCGAATGCCTCCCGTTACCGCAGCCCAGGTCGAGAACGGGGCCCGATTCCACGAGCTCAACCTCGGGCCAGGGTCTTGATCTGATGTGGAAGTACCCCTCAGCTATCTCATCGTAGACCCTAGCTACCTCGCTCATCGTTATATTCCGGTCGGTCAGGTGAAATTAACGGTGTCGCCATGGCGATGGTCGAGGTCACGATAGTCCCCGTGGGTGTGGGTACCAGCCTGAGCGACTACGTCGCCGAAGCCGTGAGGGTTGCCCTGAGGAGCGGGCTCAAGGTTAGATTGACGCCGACATCCACGATCATTGAGGGTGACTTGGAAGAACTCATGAGGGTCGTTAGGGAGATGCACGAGTCCCAGTTCCTGAAGGGGGCCAAGAGAGTGCTGACGGTGGTGAAGATAGATGATAGGAGGGACAAGGTCGTGACCATGGATTACAAGGTTGAGGTAGTTGAGAGGAAGATCAGGGAGGGGATGGGGGAAGGGATCTCGACTCAGTGATTCTCTCTATTATCCTGATCCCCCTCCAGGAGAGCCATTCAGCCATTGAGGTGAAGAGGGTCTCATCCATCCCTATCACCTCCGGGGGGAGGACACCCGGACCGGGAAGCGAGCCCTCCGAGATGAGCTTCACAATTCCGGTGGCGACGAAGGCGGTGGTCCTAGCCAAGGCGGTCAGGCCCGTGGAGGGATCATACCTGTCGACCATCCTGTACTCTATCTCGATGTCGCTGGGGCTCTTCCTTCCCCTCGCATGGACTATCAGTATGACCATGTCCCTAGAGTCCCCCTTCAGCCTCTCCTTAAAAAGCCTAGCGGTCATCTGAGCCGGGGATACGCTTCCATTTCCGAAGGAGAGGGGCTCCTTACTGAAGAATCCCAATGTCCTGAGGAGCTCTATCTTCTCGGCGTGTCCAGGCCACCTCAACGTTTTCTCGACCATGAAGTTGACCCCCTTCAGGGTCTTCAGCATGCTCCTGAGACCGTCGGTCAGGAAGGCCTCCAGCTCACCGACCTCCGGTATGTGGATCCTCTCTAGATCAGTTAAAGCAGGCTTCTTCGTTATGGAACCGTTCTCCACGATCCTGGCATCCCTAACGTACTCCTCTATCAGGTCCTCCGGGCTCCATGTGACGAGGTAACCCAGAGGGGGGATCGGTTCCTCCGGAATGCCACCGACGTAAACCTTGAGCTCCCTCACCTCCTCCAGCTGAGCGTATGCCCTGCCGGCCATCATGTTGCTCAGCCCGGGGGCGACGCCGGCATCCGGCACTATCGTGACCCCTGCCTCACTCGCCTGCATGTTGTAGGCGGTAGGATCATCCTCGGAGTAGGAGATGTCAACCAAATCGGTTCTCGCCTTTATTGCGGCGATCCAGGAGAGCCTCCCGAACTTCCCCGGGAGGGAGTTGACCGCTAGATCCACATCCTTCATTATCCTGTAGAGGTCATCGGCATCCTTAATTTCCACCTTCCTGAACTCGGCCTTGCTCACCATCTTAGATGCTGCCGCCAGATTAGATGGGTCAGAGTCTATCACCAGCAGGTTGGAACCGGTTACCCTCTCATAAAGGTCATAAACTATGGCCCTTCCGACGGATCCAGCGCCGAAAACCGCCACCCTAATGGGAGAACACCCCTCGGATCACTCTGGGGGTATTACTTAAAAGGCTTCACTGCGGTGAGGACCCGTGCGGGCGAGAGATCATTAAAAATGTTTATTAAAGATTCGCTCGCTGTCCTTTATTTGAAACAAGCTACTCCTCCTCTCCGAGGTACTCGCGGACAAGCTTGTAGTAATTCTCCACGCTCCCATATCTCTGGATGAAGCTTTCCAGTATGTCGTAACCGTAGTTCCTCTTGAAAAGCTCCCTTCCCTCCTCCGTCATGTCCATGGGCGTCCAAGGCGGATAGTTGACGACCTCCACGCTCACCTCCTCCACCTCTGGTACGGCCTGCTTCACGCTGTCCTCAACGTGACGAGCCAGCATCATGGAGTAAGGGCATCCTGGGGCTGTCATGACCATCTTTATGTGTACCTTCCCGTCCTCAATCCTCATCTCCCTTATCAGGCCCAGATCAACTATATTTATCGGGATCTCGGGGTCAGTTATGAACTTCAGCACGCTCAGGATCTTCGCCTTGACGACCTCGGGCTCCATGATTCCACGGGGCGGCATTGATCAGCGCCTTATAAAACTTCCCTCCGGCCCTCCGGGCCTTCAGCAGGAGGATGGCCGAGGCCAAAGCGAACTCCACCACGGCCAGGACGGATCCCTCAGGCCCGAAGTCCCCGCCGGTCATGAAGCTGGGTCCCCTCAACTCCGACGAGAAGATGCTGGGTCCCCTCAAGCCGCTGGTCGGGAAGCCCCAGAGGTGCTCCAAGCTCAGATTCCAGGAGAGGTGGAAGAGTACGGATGGAATGAGCCCCCATCCGATCCTGATGAGGCAGAGGAAGATCCCCGCGGAGAGGAGCCCGATGGAGGGGAGAAAGCCGAACCCGGGATTTTTAGCATGAAGGATGGAGAAAATGGAGGAGGAGAGGATGAGCAAGGGAGGTGATCGCCTGAGGATGAATCCCCTGTAAAGGCACTCCTCCCAAACGGCAACGGAGAGGTGATAGGGGATCATGGACGCTATCTCAACTATCTCGGTCCCATGGTAGTTGACCTCTGCGATCGATGCGAAAGGGATTGTCATCGTGAGGGCCAGAATAGGGGAGATGACGGATCCCTCGACGGTGCCGAGCCGAGGATGGATCCCCCTGAGCCTCAGCATGACCAGAACGATGACCAGGGATGAAACTGCCCTAAGGTGGATCTCCGGAATGATCAAAGTGACCAATATTGTTATCATGAAATAAAAAATGGACTCAGCATCGCTCAGGTCTTCAGGGGCTCTCTCACCCCTTCCCTCGTCCGCGTCCCCTCGCATAGTAGTAGAGACCCACCAGGACCACCAAAACGATCATGGCAGCTGATAATACAAGCAAAGATGTCAGGTCGGCCTCGCGCGCGGTGGAAGCAGTCGTCCCAGTCAAGTTACTTGTCGTCGCAGCCTGGCTTGATAGCCTGACCGCCGGTTCCAGCACCCTGTCCACGGGCTGAGCTCCGACGAAGATACCTGCCACGGTCCAGTTCCTGTCTATCACAACTGTGGTCGGCACGCTTGCCACGCCGAAGTCCCTGGCCGTGTCATCGCCCTCAAGGACCAGCTTCCAGTTCGAGGGAGGGTTCACCGACTTGAAGAACTCCAAGGCTCTGGACTCACCGCTCGAGACCATCATCACAACGCCGACTATACCCTCCCTCTCAAGGCCGTAACGCTTCCAGGCATCGGAGAGGGCCGGGAGCTCCTCCCTGCAGTGAGGGCACCACTCGGCCACGAACATGAGGACCACGACGCTTCCCTTGAGCGATGTCTTCGATAGGGCCTTACCATCGTAGCTCACGACCCTTAGGACAGGTGCCTCGCTCCCGACGCTGGGGAGCGCGGAGGATGGGATCACCGAGAGCAGGATCAACAGCGCAGAGAGGATCAGGATAGCCCTCAAATCCTCAACACCTCCACCCTCCTACCATCGTAAACCGCGGCCGTAGGTGCGATGCCGTAGTAGCTGCAGGAGAACACAGATATTAATCTATGCCTGAGGCCCTCGATGCCGGTCTCACCCTCGAATAACATCGCATAGCCATCGGGATACGCCTCATGGGACCTCACAATAAGCTTCAGCCTGTTCTCTCTCAGGAACCCCTCTAGGGCCGCCTTACCATAGTACTTGACTCCCCCTCCCCTGCTGAGGTTCTCCCCGAATCCATCGACTTCCTCGGATGGATCGTTCCAAAGGATCTGGAAGGCTATCCTGTTGCTTGGGATCATGTCCTTCTTCGGAAGAGATTCTATCTGCCTCAGGGTTCTCAATCCCTCCGCTATCCCTCCGTGAAGGGCCAGTATTCCGTCCACGAGGGCCGCGTAGGGAAGGTTGGAGAGGACCTCGTTGTACCTCACGTAGATGTAGGGCCACTCGGAGCCGTAAGTGTGATAAAGGGCCTCCATGAAGCCGTAGTTCATGTTCACCACTGGAGACTCGTGATTTCCCCTCAAAAGCACTACCCTTTCATCTCTCATGTGGTTCGCGAGGAGGAAGTTCAAGTTCTCTATCTGCTTCGCCCCCCTGTCAACGTAATCGCCAAGGAAGACTACATTAT
>MAIU01000085.1 GCA_003344655.1 Candidatus Korarchaeota archaeon NZ13-K | reverse complement strand
GACAAGACGATAGTTTACGTCTGCAAGGAGTGCGGAACGATAACCTTCTTCAACCAGAAGACCAACGAGTTCTTCTGTCCGAGGTGCCAGTCATCCGTGGAGGTCAAGCCCCTCATCACGAGCTACGCGTCGAAGCTGTTCATAGATGAGCTGATGAGCGGCCACATAGACGTGAGGCTGAGCGTGAAGGAGGAGACTTGAGGTGATGGCATGGCCCTGATATGGGAACCCGTGCCGGAGGAGGAGGTCCTCCCCTACAGGCTTGATAAGGTGATCTTCGGGCTGATCTCGCCAGCAGACGCCAGGAAGATAGGGTTCATAGAGATAACGGAGCCGACCGCTTACGATGAGGGAGGTCTCCCGGTCCAGGGGGGCGTGCTCGACCCAAGGCTCGGGACGATAAACCCGAGGCAGAGGTGCCCCATATGCGGGAACCTGCCTAAGAACTGCCCGGGGCACTTCGGCAGGATAGAGCTCGCGATGCCAGTGGTTCACATAGGGTACGTGAAGAGGATAAAGGATGCCCTGAACACCGTGTGCCATAAGTGCGGGAAGGTTCTTCTACCTCAGGAAAAGAGGGCCTACTTCATAGAGAGGGCCCAGGATTACGCGAGGGAGAATCCGGAGAAGGTGATCGACGATGAGCTCGTGAGGACCGTCAGGGACTACGTCAAGGCGTACTCGAAGAAGCACAGGAAGTGCCCTCACTGCGGGGCCCCGATCCGCACGGTCGAGCTGGAGGAGGTCTACAAGTTCATAGTGAAGGAGCCCGAGCCGAGGAGGCTCTGGCCGAATGAGATAAGGGACATACTTGAGAGGGTGAGCGACGATGACTCCCTCCTCATAGGCTTCGATCCTAAGAGGGCGAGGCCTGAGTGGGCCGTCCTAACGGTTCTCCTGGTCCCCCCACTCACGGCGAGGCCATCCATCTACCTGGAGACTGGTGAGAGGTCCGAGGATGATCTCACCCACATACTTGTTGAGCTGATCAAGGCGAACAGGAAGCTCAGCAACTCCAAGAAGATGGGAGCTCCAGTTAGCATGGTGGAGAACGAGTGGGACCACCTTCAGTACTGGGTCAGCGTCTTCTTCAACAACGCCACGGCAAACATGCCAGTGGCGATGCAGAAGGGGACGAGGAGGCCCCTGAAGTCCCTCTTCCAGAGGCTCAGCGGAAAGGAGGGAAGGCTAAGGAAGAACCTGATAGGGAAGAGGGTGAACTTCTCCGCCAGGACCGTGATCTCTCCGGATCCCATGATAGATATAGATGAGGTCGGCGTCCCAGTGGAGATAGCGATGGTACTAACAGTGCCTGAGTACGTGAACGAGAGCAACATAGAGAGGATGAAGGAGCTTGTGATGAGGGGACCGGACGAGTACCCTGGGGCCAACGCCATAAGGAAGGGAGGTGTGACACCGATAAGCCTGAAGATACTCCAGAGGAAGGGAAAGGATGCCCTCAGGGAGGCCGCCGAGCAGCTAGAACCCGGGGATGTCGTTGAGAGGCACCTGATGGACGGTGACTACGTCATATTCAACAGGCAGCCCTCCCTCCACAAGCTTTCAATGCTAGGCCACAGGGTGAAGGTCCTCCCCGGGGCCACCTTCAGGCTCCACCCGGCGGTCTGCGTCCCCTACAACGCTGACTTCGACGGGGATGAGATGAACCTGCACGTGCCTCAGATACTGGACGGGAGCGTTGAGGTCAGGGAGCTCATGGGGGTCAAGTACAACATGCTCTCCCCGAGGACCGGGGGCTCCATAGTGGGCGCCAGGCAGGACTTCATAACGGCGCTCTACATGATAACGAAGAAGGACAGCCTCTTCGACAAGAAGGAGGCCACAAGGATACTCTCTAGGGCCGGGATAACTGAGCTTCCGGAGCCGGCCATAAAGAGGCCCAGAAGGCTTTGGACCGGAAAGCAGCTCATATCCGTTCTCCTCCCGAAGGATCTGGACTTCGAGGGCATCGCCAAGTCGGCCGCGAAGGCATCGGAGTGTAAGGATCCTTTCTGCTCCGGAGACGGCTACGTTCTGATAAGGAAGGGGAAGCTCCTCTCGGGGGTCCTGGATGACAACATAGTTGGCACCCTCGTGAAGGGGAGGCTAACGCTCATAGACGTTCTGATCAGGGACTACGGAGAGGATGTGGCCATGGATTTCCTCAACAAGCTACTCAAGATAGCGGCTAAGGAAGTTCTGCTCTACGGGGTGTCCAACTCGCCCAAGGAGCTCATGATACCGGAGGAGGCGAGGAGGGAGATAGAGGGAATCTACTCGGCCATGAAGGATGAGGTGATGAAACTTATAAGGAGCAGGCCTATAACGAAGAAGATAACGATATACAGGACTAAGGAGGAGCTCCTCAGATTGATGAGGGAGGAGCAGATGCTCGAGTTCGACATAGTGCAGACCATAGATAGCTTCTGGGGCAAGGTGAGCAACGTCATCTCTAAGTACATAGATCCGAGGGCTAACGTGAGCGTCATGGCCAAGACAGGGGCCAGGGGGTCCATGGCGAACCTGGCCCAGATAATGGGGCAGGTGGGGCAGCAGAAGGTGAAGACAAGGATAGGCTTCGTGCTCACCAGCGGCAGGCCCAGGAAGGGCTACAGGGACAGGGTGCTCTCCTACTTCAGGAAGGGTGATCTGAGCCCCGAGGCCAGAGGTTTCGTCAGGAACAGCTATGTCACGGGGCTGAATCCGGCCGAGTTCGTCTTTCATGCCATGTCCAGCAGGGAGTCGCTGATAGATAAGGGAAGGAGGACAGAGGACAGCGGTTACTTCTACAGGAGGGTCGCTAACTCCCTGAAGGACGTTTACGTCTCCTACGACGAGACCGTCAGGGACTCTATGGGTCACATAATCCAGTTCAGGTTCGGCGGGGATGGCTACGATCCAGTCAAGCTCTTCAGGGGAGAGCCGATCAACCTGGAGAGGGTTCTGGAGAGGCACATAGAGGGGGAGAGGAAGAGGGGGGTCTCCAAGGAGAGGATAGAGGAGGCGCTCAGGGAGGCGAACCTCCCGCTCTCACTGGCCGAGAGGATATTCGAGGCGAAACCTAGGGAGAGCGAGCTCAAGGCCATAATAGAGGAGCTCAAGGAGGGATTCGAGAGGGCGAAGGTTGAGGTGCTCACGCCGATAGGATTGATAAGCGCGCAGAGCATAGCGGAGCCGACCACCCAGATGGTCCTCAGGACCTTCCACGCCCCCGGCCTTCTGGCGATGGACGTGACGCACGGCGTCGAGAGGTTCAAGGAGCTAGTCTTCTACGCCTCTACCAGCACGCCGACGATGAAGATATACCTGAAGCCGAAGTGCCAGGAGGACCTATCGAACCTCAGGAGGATACTGAGGAACCTGAGGGAGCTCAGGGTGAGGGACCTCATAGAGGAGTACGCGATAGACAACTTCAACTACCAGCTGATACTCAAGCCGGACAGGAGGGCTCTGGAGAGCAACAAGATACCCCTGGATAGGTTGATCAACCTGATAAGGAGCACCGCCAAGGGCATGAAGGGGGAGGTCTCTTTGGACGGCGATAGGATAATTGTTGAGCTCTATGAGGCCGCGGGCAAGGAGAAGCCCCTCCAAACGCTGAGGTCCTGGTCCTACAGGATACTTGACAGGACCGTCTCCGGGGTGAGGGGGATAAAGAGGGCTTGGGTGGAGACCGTGGAGACGGACGGGAGGAAGGAGTACGTCATAAGAACGTCGGGTTCAAACCTGGCTGCTGTGCTAAGCATGAGCTGCGTTGACATCGCGAGAACCATAACAAACGACTGCAAGGAGGTTGAGAGGGTTCTGGGTATAGAGGCCGCCAGGAACTGCATATTCAACGAGCTAGCGAGCATACTCGAGGAGCAGGGTCTGGAGGTGGATAGAAGGTACATATCGCTGGTCGCGGACACCATGACATACTCCGGGACGATCGAGGCGATAAGGTTGCAGGCCGCTGGGGTTTCCTCGGGCTTCTTCAGTGAGATGAAGACCCCACTCAGCAAGATGGCCTTCGAGTGGACCACTCACGTCATACTGAACACGGCCAGGAGGGGAGAGGTGAACAGGATCCTCGGTCCACTCGATGCTTTAATAATGGGACAGACACCACCAATAGGGACCGGCAAGGTATCGGTGCTATGGGACCTGGGCGGTGGAAGGGAGGAGGTGCTGGGAGATGAGTAGCAACATTGAGACCGAGCTCTACCTGGCTTTCAAGTCAGGGAAGGTCCTTCTGGGGGCCAAGAAGGTCATAAAGAGGTTGAAGTCCGGAGAGAGCCCGAAGCTTGTGGTGATAGCGAGCAACGCGCCGGAGAGCCTGAGGAGGGAGATAGAGTACCTCTCCAAGCTCTCAGGGGTCCCCCTGCTCAGGTATCAGGGCAGGTCCCTGGAGCTGGGAAGGGCCTTCAAGAGACCGTTCTTCGTGTCGGCCGCCGCGATACTGGAGGAGGGGGAGTCGAGGATCCTGGAACTCCTCGGGAAGGAGGTGCGATGATTTCGAGGAGAAAGATAATAATACCCCCTGAGAAGCTCAGGTACATCAGGCTCTTCCAGGACATGCTTGGGGTGAGCCCGAAGGACGTTGTTGAGGATAGGGAAGAGAACAGGCTGATATTCGTGGTGGAGAAGGGGGATCTGGGGAGAGCCATAGGG
>MAIU01000084.1 GCA_003344655.1 Candidatus Korarchaeota archaeon NZ13-K | reverse complement strand
ATGTAATCCCTCGGGAGCTCGAGGTAGGGGATGCCCGCCTCCCTCATTGATCTGATCAGATCACCCAACCAGATGGTGAGGGGGAAATCGTGGTCATCAAGCTCGATGACAGCTAACCTCCTGGAGATCCAGTACCTCCTCAGGTTGTGGGCTTCATCTATTATCAGGTAGAGCTCGGACTCTGAGAGGCCCAGGGGGAGCTCCAGCTCGGGGTCGAAGAGGTAGGGATAGCAGAGCACCACCGCATCATAATCTCCCTCCCTTATCGTGGCCAGGGACTCGTAGTAGGGACAGCGACCCGAGTTCGAGCCCAGGGGATCGTAGCAACGTGATCCCTCAGCCCTCTCGGGCCTGTAATATGGGCATGCCGATCTCCTCCTCAGCTCCCTGCAGGCCTCAGCCATCAGATCATTATTCTTGATCCTCCTCACTCTCCAATTGATGCAGAGCTCCCCCTTTCCCCTTAGGGCCGCGATCCTGACCTTACTGAATCTACCGCACTCCTCCATGACCCTGCTGACCTGGCTGTGGGTCCTCACCGCGTAGATGAACTTGGCCCCCCTGGACTCCGAGAGGCAGCTTATCGCTGTCAGGACGCTTGCGGTCTTCCCCAGACCGCTGGGTGCCTCTATTACGCTTATTCCTCCCCTGTCAATCGCCCTCAGTATGCTCGCTATGAGCTCCAGCTGACCCTCCCTGGGCTCAGGATAGGGGAAGTGCCTCAGCGGCTCACACTGAGCAGCGCTCAATCAATTCAATAAAAATTACTGTAATTTCGCATTTCTCACAAAACTTTTAGATAACATAGGGGCTGCCGAGCACGTCCTCGAGGGCCTCCACAGGATCGTACTTCCCGTCCACGGACACCGTTATGGGCTCCGTCCTCAGGGGAACATCAGGGCCCAGCATGTCCGGCGATCTTATCCCCGTCAGCAGGAGGATCACCCTGACGCTATCACCTAGGGACTCGTCTATGTCCGCTCCTATCTTTATTATAGCATCGCTTGACATCTTCGAAGCCACTATCTCCGTTATCTGGTGGACCTCAGTCAGCCTCAGGTTCTTCCCACCGTAGACAACGACCAAGGCCCCTCTGGCCCCCTCAGGGGAGATCTCTATCAGCTGGTTCCTGAGGGCCATCTTAACGGCTTCCTCTCCCCTTCTCTTCGGGTCCGAGGACTCCCCTATGCCCACAGCAGCCACTCCGCCGACGGACATGAGCGTTCTTATGTCGTTCAGGTCCACGTTCACCATGGTCCTCTTCCTTATTATCTCAGCTATCCCCTTCACCATGACGGCCAGCGTCATGTCTGCTATCATGAAAGCCTCATCCAAGGGCCTGTCTCCGGCCAGTTTGAGGAGCTTATCGTTAGATATTAGCACCACGGTGTCCGCCCACTTCCTGAGCTGCCTTATCCCCTCCTGAGCCAGCTTGTACTTGTGTCTTCCCTCCGTCCTGAACGGGAGCGTGACGAAAGCTATTATCTTGGCCCCCTTGTCCTTAGCTATCTTCGCCACGACTGGCGCGGCCCCGGTCCCGGTACCCCCTCCCATGCCCGCGGCTATGAAAACTAGGTCCGGCCTGTTCCCCAGGGCATCAGAGATCTTGTGGGCATCCTGCTCGGCGCATGCCCTCGCGACCTCCGGCCTGCCACCGGCCCCAAGCCCATGGGTTATGCTCTCTCCTATCAGGACCTTGTAAGGCGCGTTTATCCCGTCGAGATGCACCTTATCCGTGTTTATGGCCACGAGCTTTATTCCCCTTATCCCCAGCTTGGCTATGTTGTCGATCGTGTTGGAACCGCAGCCGCCCACGCCCACTATGACCAGGTTCCCAGTAGAATCCTCTTCATCCTCGTCAGCGTACTCCTCGGTGGGTCTTGTCCTGAGGAACTCATCCGAGCTTATCGATTCAGATCTCGGGCCAACGTAGCCCGAGCCCCTCGGTCCGGGCTCTTTCTGCCTCCCCTGAGGGATCGCAGCATTATCGAAGATCTTTTTGAAGAGTTCAAGCATCTCCTTGGCAGGTGATGGGCTGGTCTCCTCTGGAAACATCAATAAGCGACACCTCCCGAGCTTTTCTTCTTGTACTCCCTTATCAGAAGCCTTATAGCCTCCCTGATGGCCTCGCTCTTGCTCGTGAAGCCCACCTCCTCCACGAGCCTCTCGAGCTCCCTCATCAGGGAGTTGGGTATGTGAAACGAGACCACGACCATGAGATCACCGGCCCTTGGCGGGCGGTGGGCTTATTTAACTCTCGAATCCGGACCGGACCCTTTATCATATCCCGGGAGGGATTACGGAGAGTCTCCCTCATTTATAAATGATTGTCACCTTCGCGAGTTACAAGTGAAAGTTTCAGTGAAACTATTCCTCCTCCATTGATCCCGAGGATCGATGATGAGCTGAGGTTCCTCCTCCGGCCCTGATAGCCGGAGATTATGGTGTTTGACCTCATCATGGTAATCGCTTTCTGATAAACGATGGAATGTTTCAACTCGGGCGTATCGCATCTCGGCCTATGATAATGGAGAGGTAAGGATATATTTTATGACACCTGAGTCCAGCGATGATTTCGCACCTATCCCCCAACTCGAGGGACCGCTTCATCAGGACAATTCTGGATCTCCTCGGGATGAGGGACCTGAGGGAGCTCTACGCGGACGTCCCGGATAAGATACTGCTGAAGGATCCCCCGGATATAGGCGAGGGCATGGATCACGTGGAGCTCGAGCGACTGGTGAACTCGATCCTCCCAGGTCCGCCCAGGCTCACCTTCACCGGAGGGGGCATGGCCGATCACTACGTACCACCCCTGGTGGATGAGATCGCATCGAGGCAGGAGTTCTACACATCTTACACCCCCTATCAGCCGGAGATCTCCCAGGGGGTGCTTCAGGCCCTCTTCGAGTACCAATCCCTTATGGCGGAGCTGCTGGGGATGGACGTCGTCAACGCTTCGCTCTACGACTACGGATCTGCGCTGGGTGAGGCGGGGAGGTTCTCCATGAGGGTCACTAGGAGGAGAAAGGTCGTGGTGGCCTTCAACGTGAACCCGGAGAGGAAGATGATCCTGAGGACCTATCTGGATCCTCTGGACGCTGAGATCTTGGAGGCCCCCATGGATCCGGAGAGTGGGCTGGTCTCCCTCGAGGGCCTTCGATCCCTGGTGGATGAGTCCACCGCGATGGTCTACATAGAGATGCCAAACTTCTACGGCCTGATTGAGGAGGAAGCTGAGGAAGTCTTTGAGATAGCTCACTCCAAGAATGCGATAGCTGCAGTTGGCATCGATCCCCTGCTAGCAGCCTTGATAAAACCCCCAGGGGAGCTGGGCGCCGACCTGGTGATAGGGGAGGGGCAGCACCTCGGGAGTCCGATGTGCTTCGGAGGTCCCTCCCTGGGGATATTCGCGGTGAGGATGGACATGAGGTTCATCAGGCAGCTTCCAGGGAGGATCATAGGAATGACGAGAACGCAGGACGGTCTCTACAGGGGATATTGCATGGTCCTCCAGACCAGGGAGCAGCACATAAGGAAGGAGGAGGCCACCTCGAACATAACAACGAGCTCCTCACTCATGGCCATAAGGGCTGCTATCTACATGACCCTCCTGGGGCCTGAAGGTCTCAGGAAGCTCGCCGAGAAGATACTTTACAACACGGCCTATCTCAGGATGAGGATATCCGAGCTGAATGGTTTCAGCGTTCCCTTCAGGGGGAAGGCGTTCAAAGAGATGGCAGTCAGCTCATCAGTGCCCTGGGAGAGGGTGAACTCCCACCTACTCTCTAGAGGCATACTCGGGGGCTTCGTAGTGGCGAGGCTCTTCCCGGAGATGGATATGGGGAGGAACATAGCCCTCTTCTCAACGACTGAGAAGCATGGGAAGGCGGAGATAGACGAACTTGTTGATTTGATGAGGGAGGTGGTCGGATGAGCTTCTCACAAGCTAGGTGGTTCTCCGGGGATGGCGTGCTGGAGCCAACCCCCTTCGAGCTGGGGGTTATCGGGGAGGGAGGGGTGAGGATAGCGGAGCCCGAGGAGGAGGTGATGGCGGCCGTCGGTAGGCTTGAGGACCTAATCCCGGAGAAGCTGATCAGGAGGGAGCTGAGGATCCCCGGACTGAGCGAGCCTGAGGTGGCCAGGCATTTCAACAGGCTGGCTCAGATGAATTATGGGGTAGACAGCGGTCCCTACTGGCTCGGATCATGCACGATGAAGTACACGCCGAAGCTGGTCATGAGGGTGGCTGATCATCCCTCCCTCAGGGACCTTCACCCCTACGCCCCAGAGGAGCTGGCCCAGGGTATCCTCAGGATCCTCCATGAGCTTCAGGAGATGCTCTCATCCATAACTGGGCTTTCCAGCTACACGCTCCAGCCGGCAGCCGGTGCTCAGGGGGAGTTCGTTGGGGCGCTGATGATCAGGAGGAGGTTGGCCGACCTCGGGGAGAGGAGGGACGAGATGGTGATACCCGAGACCGCTCACGGTTCTAACTTCGCTAGCGCAGCCATGGCAGGATTCAGGATCGTCAGAGTACCGCCTGCTGATGATGGGACTCTGGATATGAACGCCCTGAGGGCTGCCATCTCCGAGAGGACCGCTGGAATGATGATAACGAACCCGAACACATTGGGGATATTCGAGGACAGGATACTCGAGGTGGCCGAGCTTCTGCATGCAAACGGAAGCTACCTCTACTACGATGGGGCTAACCTGAACGCGATAATGGGGTGGGTCAGGCTCTCCGACATGGGGGTCGATATCGCTCACCTCAACATACACAAGACC
>MAIU01000083.1 GCA_003344655.1 Candidatus Korarchaeota archaeon NZ13-K | reverse complement strand
CGCATCAATTCGGCTTACCTAGCCGCATATCAACATGGGATCAGTATTCAAGAGTGAAATCCATGCAAACATCTTTGAGAACTGATGCCGAAATCAGCCCACAAGATTATCTGGACAGCATCGGCCCCCGGGCTGAGGCTCCTGCGGGTGTCCTCACATCTCCATGGCCAGGCCTCGGGGGGCCGATGCTGAGGGCTGGGGATGATGAAGATGACCTCAGCTCGATGGCGAAATCGGAGGTGACCTGATATCACTCACCTGGTCGTGATGATCGCTTTAGGGACAAATCACGGGCATCCAACTCCATCAGGAGGAATCGGAGGAGATGAATGCGGCTAAGGAGGCTTCGTGACTGGAGGAACTCGTGGGCGGGTCGCTAGAGGTCCAAATTCCTTCTCCTCAGCAAGAGCCCCTAGAGAAACCCGCGCATGGAGGAATGAATTTCCCACGCTTGCTGCGATGCCCTTAAGAGCACTGGGGCGGTGACATCGTGGAGCCTTGCTGCTGATTCCCGCCATGGCATGGGCCTCACTAAGGCATCATCTCTCCTCATCTGAGGATGTCTCGGTCTCCTCCACCTCTATGGCCTTAAGCTGCTCCCTGTACATCTCTATTATCTCCTCCTCAGTGGTCGCGTCCTGCGGGCCCTTGTCCTCCCTCCAGCCCATGAACCTCGGGAACCTTATCGCCAGGCCGGCGTTGCGCTTGATCCTGTTCCAGCCGCACGTGTGCGTGGGGCTGAGCGTTATCTCATCCCCGAGAACCTGGGCCACCTTCACCGGGACGAAGTAGACGTCCGCCTCTATGTTGGAGACCACGCTTGGATGCTTGTGATCTATCCTGTATTCATCCAGCAGCTTCGGTAGGTTTGCGAGCTCCTCGTCCGTGAATCCGGATCCCATCTTGCAAACAGTCTTGAATACATCCTCCTCGGGGCAGTAGGCCGCCATCAGAAGGGCTCCGTAAGTTCCAGCCCTCTTTCCCTTTCCCCAGAAGGCCCCCACGACCACTAGATCAACCGGTTCTATCATCTTGCTTATGTAGCTCCTCTTCAGCTTTATCCAAGACCATCCCCTGACCCCGGCCTGGTAGATCGACCTAGGATCCTTCACCACTAGCCCCTCTGTTCCCATCTCGACGGCATACTCGAAGAACCTCTCCAGCTCCTCGACATCCCCATCCACCTCCTTGTACTGGACCAGCTTCGCCCTCTCATTCTCCCTCAGTATCTCCCTTAGGATCCTCCTCCTCTCCTCAAGCCTCTCATCCAGCAGCTCCCTGCCATCCAGATAGAGCACGTCGAACACGTAAGTCACCGTGGGGTAGGTCCTCATGGCCTCCTCAACGCCGTACTTCCTCCTCCTGTGCATCAGCTCCTGGAACGGGAGTATCTCACCCGTATCTGGGTTAACTGCCACGGTCTCGCAGTCCAGCACGACCTCCCTGCCATTCACGGCCCTCGACACGTACTCCCTGACATCAGGGTACGGTTCCGTTATGTCCTCCAGCCTCCTGGAGAATATCTTGACCCTCCCATCCCTCCAAACGTGGATCTGCATCCTCTCGCCATCGTACTTGAACTCCGCGTAGACCCTGGGCCCCATCTTCTCCATGATCTCCTCCGCCGACCTGAGCCTCTGGGCCAGCATGGGCCTGACGGGTGTGCCGAGCGTTATCGTTATCTCCTCAAGTCCGCTCATCCCCTTCTCGGCCAAAGCTTTAGCTATTTTTCCAATATCGGGAAATATGTTATACTTCTTCTCCAGCCTGTCCCTGTGGGCCCTGCTCTTGAGGAAGGCCTCAGCAAGGGCGTCGAGCACCGTCATGTCCCTGACCCCCAGTCTGAGCTTCTCCGTGACTATCCTCGCTATGTACCTGGCCTCCAGGGGCTTGGCATCGCTCAGGAGCCCGGCTATCAGCCTGACCTTCGCGTCCTGGGCTCCCTCGCCCGAGGCCCTGGCCACCCTGCTCAGCGTTTCGAACACCCTCTCGACGGTCAGGTCCTCGGAGAAGAAAGACTGCGCGGCCTTCTTGCTCACCGCCCACTCCGCCAGCTTCCCTATGTCACCGAACTTCGGGTACTCCTCCTCCAGCCTATCCTGGGATATCCCCGTTGCCAGGGAGAGGGCCCTCAGGAAGAGCTTCTCCCCCACCCCAAGCTCGACGCCCTCGAATGGGGAGGCTATGCTCCCCAGGGTCAGGTAGACTATCTTGTCCAGTATCTCAGGCGGTGTGCTGAGGAAGAGGTTTTTGAGGAGATCTATCATCTCAAGCCTTCCTGTCGTGGCCTCAATCCTCTCATAGGCTTTGGCAACTTCCATGAAGAGCAACTCACTCCACCCTTACCCTCCTGAAGGTCAGCTCCTTCGGGGGAGCCAGTATGTAGAGTATGCCGTTGCTGAGCCTGGCCTCAACCCTCTCAGGGTCTATCTGTATGGGCGTCTTTATCAGCTTCTTGTACCTCACCCTAGTCCCCCCGACGTGGGAGAGGGCCTCGATGTAAATTGCATCCTCGCTCGCGTTCAGTATGAGATCCTCCTTCCTCACCCCGGGGAGGTCCACGGTTATGATCACCCCGTCCTTGGTGAGCCTCATATCGTGGAGGGGTTCCTCAACCTCCCTGACGGAGAAGTAACCCCACCTTATCTCCCTGTAGAACCAGCCCATCCTCCCACCCCTAACCTATGTAAGCGGTCGCGGGAGCCTCCCTAACCGTCTGGATCGTCTTGGCCATGAGCTCCTTCATCTTCAGCCTTATAGTCTCGGATTCCGCTTCTAACTGGCTTATATCTATGCTGAAACCTAGGGTAGGCTCTATTGCCTTCAGGAGCTCAGCAGCTGCCCCTGGATCAGGGTAGGCATCGAAGCTCTGCACCATGACGGCGGCGGCGGGTATCCCCCTCCTTATGGCCTCCCTCAGGAAGTAGGCGGCGTAGCCCGAGAGGTAGCCCCCCTTCATGGGCTCCCCACCCATGTTGTTCGCCGACGACTTCGCCTCCTCGCTGCTGAACACTGTCATTACCTGGGGCCTATCGATGTTCATCCTGTTCTCATCAGGTATTCCTCCGATCACCATGACGAGCTTCGGTCTTTTCTTTGCTACCCAGTCCAGCACGGCCTCCGTGAGCCTCATGAGGGGCTCCACGGGGAGGGGGACCTCCACCTTTACCACGTAGAGCCCCCTTCCGGAGAATATCTTGACTGTGTGGGAGGCGATGCCGTCCCTGACCTCGACGACCGGTGGGAAGAAGGGAGAGTCTATCTTCCCCACCTCATCCAAGCCGGCCGTCCTTATCAGGTGATCGGCCGATATAGTTCCAACCAATCCGGCGCCGGGGACGGAGAGTATGAGTATGGGGTTCCTGATCTCGGGGGCGTTCTCGACTATGTCGACGCTCATGTTCATCCAGCATAATCCGGTGAGGAGTCTATTAACCTTAACTATCAGAACCTTGAGAGGGCCTCCATGGGGAAGGGAGGTTCCCTCAGGATGAACTCATCGATCTTATCGAGGAACTCACGCTTCCTCCTTGAATGCTCCTCCAACAGAATGGATATTAGCTCCTTCACCCTGACCTTGGCCAGCCTGCACCCCTCCTCTCGGTTCTCCAGGTAGCTGAAGAGAGCTTCCTCATACTGCTCGGTATCCAGGATCCTCAGGTAGTGGATGACGGGCGGGAGATCATCTTTGGGACAAGGGGAGCTCTCCACCTTCATCAGGGCCGAGCTAACCGGTTCGGAGAGGAATATGGCTGAACCAGGTCTGCTGGTCCCCATCTTCGGCTCCCCATTTATACCGGGGATGAAGATCGAGTGAACGATCGCAGGCTCCCTGAGCCCGAGCCTCCTCGCCACCAGGATGGAGGGCAGCATGAGGGGATGCTGATCCAGGGCCATCGGGATTATGCACCTGAAGCGCTCATCCGAGAAGAGGGGGAGCATGATGGCGGGGACCGACTGGAGGAGGGCGTAGTAGAATATCCCAGGGTTGGAGCTGTCATCCAGCTTCGTGTGGTCCTTGAGTTCAGATATTCTGATCCTCTTAGCCAGCACGAGGCTGGCTGGGTAGAGCCATGAGGAGCACTCCGTGTCCCATATTACCCTGGTCCTCTCCTCATCGAATCCAAGCGCCAGCAGCTCAGCTACGTTCTCCCTTGCCCACCTCCTGGAATCCCCAAGGCTCAGGTCCGGCCTCAGGCAGTACTTCTCATCATCCGACACCTGGAGGTAGAGGGGGGCCCTCAGCCTCCCCTGGAGCCACCCGGCCAGCATAAGCGGGACCATGTTGCCCAGGTGGAGCGGACCGGACGGGCCCCTGCCGGTGAACACGTAGGGTCTGGAGGAGCCCCTGGCCAGATCCTCAAGGAATGAGTCGAGCGAGCTGTGGGCCAGGAAGACCCCCCTTCCGATTAGGTGGTGCTCCTCGCCCATGACCCTCCTGATGGCGCATCTCAGATCGAAATCTATCCTCTTGAGCCCCAGATCGCAGATAAGCCTGTCATAATCTATTCTATCTCCTCTTACCTCCCATGGCGTCACCCTAAATCCCGGAATCATCAATATCACCTAGGATCCTCATCAGCCTGAGGAAGGAGAAGCAGTCACCCGCGGGGTGAAACCTCAGGGTCATCAAGCGCGGGAACCTGGCCCTGACCTTCTCCAGCATGTGGGCCCTATCGTCTATGTAAAGCGTATCCTCCTCCGAGACCCCCAGCTTCGAGAAGTGCCTCAGTATCCTCTCCATCATGAGCTGCTTCTCCGGATGGGGCTCTATGACGAGCAGGTCAAAGTATTTAGCTAAATCGAAGGCTTTCAGCACACCAAAGGCCTTATCGAAATTGTTCCAGCTGCAGGTGGACAGGAAGATCCCCCTCTCCTTCGCGAAGGAGA
>MAIU01000082.1 GCA_003344655.1 Candidatus Korarchaeota archaeon NZ13-K | reverse complement strand
GTGATAGGGCCCGCTTACGCGGCGGAGCTGGGCGTCGAGCTCCCTGAGGAGGCCAGGAGGCTCATGGAGGGGGCAACACCATCTCACTGGTGCTGGTGGACGGCAAACTGCTGGGGGTGATCGCCCTGGCGGACAGGATAAGACCTGAGAGCTTCGAGGCCGTCGAGGGACTGAGGAGGCTCGGCCTGAGGGTCCACATGCTCACTGGGGACGACGAGAGGGTGGCCAGGAGGGTAGCGTTGGAGCTGGGGCTGGACGGCTACAGGGCCGGCGTCCTACCCGAGGAGAAGGCCAGGGTCGTATCCGATCTGAGGGTGGAGGGGAAGGTCGCCATGGTCGGCGACGAGATAAACGACGCCCCAGCACTGGTCGAGGCGGACCTTGGGGGTCGCGATAGGCGCCGGGACTCATGTGGCGATAGAGAGCGCCGATGTAGTGCTCGTCAGGAACGATCCCAGGGACATGCTGGCGGTCATGGAGCTGGCCAGGAGGACTCACAAGAAGATGAAGGAGAACCTCGCCTGGGCCGCGGGCTACAACGTGATAGCGATACCCATGGCAGCCGGCGTCATGGGGTGGGCCGGGGTGATCATCAGCCCTGCAGTTGGTGCCCTCCTGATGTCCCTGAGCACCGTTATAGTCGCGGTAAACGCCAGGCTAATCTGAGGGACTCGCTGAACGTAGAGGAGTGGTGATGAGCTCCCACCCTCAGGACCCCGGTGCGATGCCGGAGTGGACGAGCTCACCTCCCGAGCTTCGCTTTATGAGGTCCAGCGCCATCATGAGGGCCCTCCTCACGTGGGCCCTCTCAACGCCCGGAACCCCCGCGGCCACGACGAGCACATCTCTTGTCTCCTCCCTTATCTTAGTCCTCTCGCAATCCCTGTGCGGGTAAAGGAAAATTGGGCCATTCTCATCAGCTAGAACTGGCTCTCCACCCCTGAGTCTCCTCTCTCCCCCTCCTATCGGATGGAAGACCTCCCCGGGCCTGGCGAGCCTGAGCTCCAGCCTCCCCGCTATCCTCCCCATGTCGTAGAGGCCTATGGGCACCAGAGTGATCGCGCTGGCCGCGTTGCCCGAGTCGACCACGCTGTTTATGCGGGGAAGTTCCTCGCCCCTCAGGATCCTCCTGACCAGGGCCTCACCGCTGGGCCTGACCTTCGTTGGGTCTATCCCTATCCTCCAGTAGAAGTCCCTGTAGGCCCTCGCGACGGGGTGATCCCTCAGGCCTTCGAGGCTGTAGAGTCTCCTGACCTCATCAGCGGCACTCTCGAGAACATCGGATTCCCTTGATACCTTCACCCCCCTCAGGGTCCCGTGAGCTACGAATATGCCCAAGGCCCTCGCCTCATCGCTCACCTCCAAGGGTTCGACCTCCCCCTCCTCCTCCCCCTCCTGCTCTTAAGCATCGCCACCACGAGGGCGGCCGCTGGCAGCGCGACCTCGGGCCTCACCAGGAGCTCCGGGCCGAGGGCGGGGCCTACGCTGGGGGCTGAGCTCTCGACGCTGGGCTGGCTGCTCTCCTCAACCTGCTCCTCCACGGTCAGCGAGACCCTGCGCTTCGCCGTGTTGTTCGCGGAATCCACAGCCATTACCCCTATCTCAATCCTCCCGGGACTATTCCCTTTTATCATCGCCTCCGCCGGTCCGAGGGTCTCGAAGAGGCCGTCCCCATCCAGGTCCCAGTAGAGCCTCTCGAATTCGCCGCTCACCCTCACCCTGGCCACCTCCCCGACCCTGAGCACCTCCCTGTCGACGCTCACCTCAATCCTCGGTGGAGTGTTGTCCACCCTGAGCTCGGCCAGAGCCCTGAGGTCGCCAGACTCAAGCTTCAGCATGTACTCGCCGTCCGGCAGGGAGGAGACGTTCCAGTCCATGCTTCCGTTCCCCTCCACCTCCCCTATCAACTTCCAATCGAGCCCGTTCCCGTAATAGAGGGAAGCTTTCCTGACGTTCACAAGGCTCCAGGAGATCCTGGCGATGCTAGAGGCGATTCTTGGTGCCTCAAGGAGGATTCTGCCCTCACATTCGCTCTCAGATGGCTTAGAAGATGGCTTAGATTCGCTTATTGCGTATCTCATCACGACCTCCTCCACGTTGCCGTAGGCGTCCCTGAGGATGAACTTGAAGTAGTGATAGCCGCTCAGGCCCTCTATTATGGGGGTGACGTCCAAGCTGACCAGGGAGGTCTTCCAGACCCTCCTCTCCAGCAGCTTGACCCATTGGTGACCCGGGCCCGCGCCGTGGAGTATCGTGAGGAAGGCGTACTCCTCTATGGGCGCCAGCACCCTCACCGTTATGTTCCTTCCCGGTCCTATCTTGGACATGTTAGCTGGCTCTATCAACATCTTTGGGGGCTCCGTGTCCACCCTGAGCTTTAGGATGGCCTTGGACGTGGAGATGCCATCGGAGGCCTCTATCAGCACGCTCTCAGAGGAGGGCAGCTCCCTCCTGATGAGTTCACCCGACCTCACCTCACCGCTCCAGACATCGGTCCAGCCCCCTGAGTAGATGCTCAACCTCACCCTGAGGACGCTTGAGAGGTCGTCGCTCACCCTGATGCTCAGGTTGAAGTACCTTCCAACCTTGCTGTGATTCGAGGGTTGCAGGACCTCTATCCTGGGAGGCTCGCCCGCCCCCGAGATCTCGTCCACCATGGCTATCCTCCCCTGCTCGAGGTAGGCCCCGATGCCCACAATCACCTCAAGCAGGCCGTCCCCATCGAAGTCTACGGGAACTGGGGGTGTCTTCGCCTCGAACCTCATGTAAGTCTGGAAGGTGGAGGTGCCGCCGGAGACCCAGCCGCTCGGCTCCCTCAGGCTGATCCTCCACTCCTCCCTCCCATCCCACGAGAAGCAGTGAAGGTACTGGCCGCAAGCCGCCAGGACCTCGGGCCTGAAGTCCCCGTCGACATCGGCCACAGCCAGCCTGTTGTAGGGAGCCTCAACTCTAGCCCTCCAGAGGATCCCAGCGATTGATCTGGCCACTAGGGTCCCATCCCCCATCACGTAGATGAGCTCAGCCCTCCCGTCTCCGTTCAGATCATGAGCCACGAGTTCCGTCACTCCCCCCTCGGCCCTCAGCAGGACCGAGCTCCCCTTCAGGACCTGGAGAGTGTCTCCTCTGTAGCATGCCACCTCCTGCCTGCCGTCCCCGTCGAAGTCAGCCAGGATGGGGGATGAGGAGCAGGACTGCGAGCTGTGAAGCCTGAGACCCCCCTCCGGGGTCCATGTCAGGACGCCGGATTGGGAGGATATCACGACCTCCCTCCTACCGTCCCCGTCCGGGTCACCGTAGGAGAAGCCGAGGGGCGTCTCTTGGATGGGATAGGCCTTTGGCTCGCTGAGAGGGGAGTCCACGTAGAGGAGCTGCTTGTCGATGTAGACGAGGGCCTCCTCGTAACCATCACCATCCATGTCCGCCACCAGGGGTGCTGGGGGCTCCATCACGGTCGGGAAGTCAGTTCTGTAGTCTGAGTATATGAAGCCAGTCCCCGAGGAGTTCCTCCTGGAGACCTCAACGATGCCGAAGAACTTGAAGCCCCCGCTGTCCATTATTGTGGCGAAGGAGGCTCCCCTCTCCCTGCTGTAGCAGATAGCGTAAATTACACCTCCCCTCTCAGTCCTGGCGTGGGCCATCTTGACCTGCCTCCCCGAGCATATGCTGAGGGTCCTGATGACGGAGGTCGATCCCATGTAAGCTATGGTCCCGTCGGAGGATGCCGTTACAAGGGCCTTCCCGCCCGACCAGTCTATGGGGATTACCTCCACCGGATCGCCCGGGAGGCCCTGCCTGAAGATGAGGAGCCTCCCCCCTTCCCTGAGGGCTCCAAGTCCAGGGTAGTAGCCCGAGCCCGTGGATCCCGAGGTCCCTATCGTCGGCAGGGCCAGGAGGAGAGCTAGGAGCATCAGAGGGGCGGCGCGTCTCATCGCGATACCGCGCCCCGGGGCATGAAAAACCAGGCCGGCCCCTTGTAATATATGCTTATTCCCCCCTTATCATGGGGATACCTTGGGCGCGGTGATCTCAGACTTCGTGAGGGTCGAAAGGATGCCCGCCTTCTCGTGCAGGCTCTGCGGTGACTGCTGCAGGAACAGGGCGATAATGCTGTACGATCATGACGTTGAGAGACTGAGGAAGGCCGAAATCCATGACTTCTACGAGGAGACGAGCGAGCTGGAGAGGTACCTCACCGGAGCCCCTTACAGGATGAGGCTGAGGGATGACGGATCCTGCGTCTTCCTGACGGACGACAACAGGTGCTCCGTTTACGATCTGAGGCCGGACACCTGCAGGAGGTACCCATTCATAGTCGGGGAGGACTTCATCCTCGTCTCCCTCTCATGCCCCGGTGTGATCTGGGAATCGGAGGGGGATCCGGAGCCCTTCAGGGAGCCCTCCAGGAGGATGGCGAGGGCCATAGCGAGGCTCCTGAGGTGAGCGTGTAAAAGATTTTTAAGGATGAGTCCAGGTCCCCCCGATCCTAGATGGTGGATCCAGTGCTCAGCTTCGCCATAGCCGTGGCCCTGCTCGTGGGTCTGCTCGTGATGAAACAGGAGGTGCACATAGCGGTCGTCGTCTCAACGCTCGCCTTCGGCATCCTGACCCTCGGTCCCTCCTTCCCGGAGTCCACGCTGAGGGGGATATTCTCGAGGAGCACGCTCTCCCTGGTCACCGCCTTCTCCTCAGCGCTCTTCATATCCTACATACTGAAGGTGAACGGCCTATTCGACAGGATAACCGAGTTCGCCATCGGCATAGGACCAAGGTTCGCCTCCCTCTTCATACCCGTCCTCATAGGGCTCATACCCATGCCAGGGGGTGCGCTGGTCTCGGCGATGATGATGAGGGAGCACTACATGGAGAGGCAGAGGCTGGACAGCGACTTCGCCACCTTCGTGAACTACTGGTTCAGACACGTCACCATACCGGTGTGGCCCATCTTCCAGTCGATAATAATAGCTTCCGTGATAC
>MAIU01000081.1 GCA_003344655.1 Candidatus Korarchaeota archaeon NZ13-K | reverse complement strand
TTTATTTAACACAGAAACACATAAAGCGCAGTATAACCCGGGTAAGACGTGGGGCATATAATGGTGTTCGGCATGCTTCACATCCCCGGTTGGCGGAGGCTGTCGAGCGAGGCCCTTGAGAGGCTGAGGGCGCTGGCCGGATTCATGCGTTTCCTCGAGGAGGGGCTGGGCTACAGGTTCAGGGCGGAGGAGGAGTTCGAGAAGCGGCTCCCCCTGCAGAAATACGTCTTCCTGGCCAGGAGGCTCGGGCTCGACCTCGGCTACCGCTTCACGCTGTACCTCTACGGCCCCTACTCGCCCGCCCTCGCCAACGACTATTACGAGCTGGCCCGGAGGGGGGACATCTCCCCGGCCCCCCTGCCGGACGGCTTCGACCTCGAGGGCTTCCTGGCGCTCGTCGGGGGCAGGGACGCCACGTGGCTCGAGGTGGCCTCGAGCATAATACTCGTCGAGGAGCTGTATCCCGGGATATCGGAGGAGGATGCATACGGCGTCCTCAAGCTCTCCAAGCCATGGCTCGACAAGCCGCTGTTCGCCGAAATATGCGGGGAGCTGAGGGGTCGAGGGCTAATCGGATGAGGAAAAATACCATTTCCTGGATGCTTTCGCCCGCCCCTCCCATCCGGAGGCCATGGCCAGGAAGTAGCAGAACTCGCAGAGCAGGAGGTCGTACGCCCTCCAGACGTGCTCGTGCACGTCCCTCAGGAGGTAGACTTTCTCCGCCTCGGTCCCGAAGTACTCTTCGGCCACGTTGCCCAGCTCCAGCCCAAGATCGCGCAGCTTGCCGGCCAGCTCGTCCAGCCTGTCCCGGAGATCCCTCAACCTGCCCTCGTCCAGATGCCCGATCTGCCTACCGACGTTCCTCATCCTCCGCCAGTCCACCAGCCGCCTGACGATGGGCATGTATCTGAGCCAATCGGGGAGATACATTATCCCATCAGCCGTGGAATCATTCAGCTTATTAGCGTTCCGCCCCTCCGATCCGCACACGCGCCCCATGGGGCGCTCTGGCCCGTCGAGACCGAATTGGATGTGGGCTGCTCCCTACTTCAGTAGGGAGCTTCCGGCGTTTAGAGCAGGCTTTACGCCTGTCTCCTCATCTGCCGGTTTGGGGGGCCCACGCCTCCCCCATCCCGCAGAGCCCATTACCCTGCGGGCTATGTTGATACACGCATTTAAATCTCTGTCGTATTCCATTCCACAACTCGGGCACCTGAAGATCCTTCCTCTAACTTGGGCAACATGCCCGCATCGGTGGCATTCCTTGGAAGTATTCTTGGTCTGCTCTCTCGTCAGATATTTAACATCTATGCCCTCCAGCAGGGCTTTGTATTCTATGATTGTTTGGAGTTTTCTGAAGGGTAGGCTGTGAAACCGCTTGTTGAGTTTTTTAGACTTCTTGAAGTTTCTTCGTATCCCGTTTAGATCCTCCATTACTATTACTGGCTTTGGAAACTGTTTTGCATAGGCAATTATCTGGCTCGCTATGATATGAAGTTGCTCGTTGACTTTGCGCCTCTCCCTGCCCTTAAGCTCCTTAACCTTTTTCAAAAGCTTCTTTCTTTGAAGCCCTCTTCTAATATGGCTGTAAAGCCCTCTGATGCGCTTGACCTCTTCTCCCCTCCAGAACTGCCCCCTCAAGGGTTTTGCTGGATTATCCCTTGAAATGGCGACTGCGACAGCTAGGTTGACCTCCCCTCTATCTATGGCTATTATGGTTTCAGGCTCATCCGGAACTTCAACGGTTTTCTTCAAAACAAAATGGGCAAACCACTTTCCATCCCGCTTAACCATCTCAACAGTTGCGAACCGCCATTCGCCTCTAAGAGCCTCCTCAATCCTCTGCTTTTGTCTTTCACCAAACGCTATGGTCAGGCTGACCCTCTCCATGCTGTTTAGGCTTAGAGTTAGCCAGTATGGCGTCAGGACATTGGTCGTCTTGGAGAAGCGGTAACACCTGCTATCGAAGCGTATCGAAACCCTCTTGAGCCTTAAAACGTCGCCTTCCTTCCTGTTTTTTTTCAAAGCTCTTTAGGATTTCAACGGCCTTGTCTCTGGCCGTCTGGATTAGAGCCGTGTTGAGGTTGAAAAGCCGTTTAGCATCTTCGTAGCAGTTTTGATGCAGAAAACTCCTAGACTTAGAGTTAAAGCTGAGATACCACTTTACAAGCCTGGAATACTCATATAACGTTCGGTTTAGGGCTAAGATCTTCCTTGAATTAGGCTTGTAAACCTTTCCTACAACCGTCACCCGAACATCTTTTTGCACGGGAACATCCCAAGCCTAAACTTGGAAGTTAAAGCATTTAAGCCTTACCGCAATTCATCTCCCCACTAAAGTAGGGAGTTTTCTTGCAGAGTTTTTATAAGCAGGAGACGCATGGCCTATTGCAGGCCATCCATGAGGGTCAAATCCCATGCGATCGGGATCCCGAATGAGGGCTCCCCGGCTCCGGAGGAGGTCGAACTCGGGAGGCGGAGATACCCCCTCGCCGAGTGCCACATCACGGCCAGGTTCAGGAGGAAGGATGGGGGCGTAATCGAGATGCTCTACGTGGAGGAGTGGAGCGGCCCCCTCTGGCCCCTCTGGCTGATGGTGGATGAGATCGCCTGGACCGCCAGGTGGATCTGGAGGCAGGTTCTCCGCCTCACGGCCTGCAAGATTTTCGGCCATGATGCCGTATCGGTGGATTGCGAGTTCTTCATCGCCAGGATCTGCGCGAGGTGCAAGGAGGTGCTCGAACCCGCCTGAAAGCAACGGGATGCCTGAGGAGGGCGATCGCTCGACCCCTCTTCACAGGAAGCTCCTCGGCAGGTGCCTGAGCAGCCCCCTCACGTGCACCAGCCTCCCGAACATGTCGTAGTAGAACCTGCACGGCAGCCTCGGGTTCCTCAGGTCTATCACCACGTAGCCTATTATCCTCACGTCCTCCGGGAAGAATATGTCGCCCGCCCCCGGCCGGCTGTCCTCCGATATCACCCCGTCCCGGCCCACCAGAACCCTCTTCCTCAGATACTTGCCCGTGAACGCGTCCCTGTACCTGGTTATGTACGTCACGAGTACCGCGTCCCTCACCGCACCAATACGTCTGCGCGACTAGATTTAACGTTTCACACCGCAGAACACGCGCTCGATTACGAATACGGAAACTAAAAGGGCGATAAACCGGAAAAAAGGGGGAGGGTGTGGGGGCTAGTCGCCCCGCTCGAACCACCTCCGGATCTCCTCCCGTGATGGGAGGAGGTCGGAGGGGAAATCCAGATCCCAGAAGCTGCAGAACTGGTGCAAGTCGGCGAGAATTCTGGACAACATGTTGGTCCTCAGATATCTCAGCGTGGCTATTATTGCATTCCTTTGCTCCTCGAAGACGTATGAATCCTTCCTACCCCTGTCGGGGAGGCTGATGAGCCAGCTCACGATCTCGGACTTCCAGGCCGAAAAAGACCTGGCCTCGGGCATCAGCGGTCGCCCCCAATCCTCGACCTCCACTCCCGCTCGATCTCCGAGATCCTCGTCTCGACCCACTCCAGATTCAGGTCGATGGCCTTCAACACCGTCTCCCCGGCCACGGCGTAGAACAATCTTCTGAGCAGATACTCCGAATCCTTCATCTCCCTTATCGCCTCCCTGAGGTCGGTCAGGAAGTTCCTGGCATCTCTGAGGAACTCCCGGTAGAGTCCAGCCTTGAACTCCCTGAAGCCATCGGGATGGATCACCCATGCGTTCCATGGGAGCTCGGCGGGCTCGAGGCGGCACTCCGAACATCGATCCCCAAATCTCCGCATCAAAAACCAAACCTCCGCCGACCTAAGCACGGCCCCCGCAATTTCCATGAATATCTCCATCTGCCCGGCCATTCACACCACCCCCTCCTCAAGGGGTAAGGGGGTCGGCATATATTCCCTCCCGAGCCAGCTCGCGCACCTCCTCATCTATCTTCTCTAGAAGCGCACTAGTGTGTAGCCAGTTGCAGAAGTATCGCCTAGCCAAATCGTTCAGCGATCCGCCGCCCCGCTCGACGTCATCCCAATCCACGTCCTTTATCGTGAATAGAATCATTTTTGTGGCCAAGACATCCCCCTCGTGCCACGCGATTATCGCGTAGAGGTTCGCGGCCATCTTCACCAGCGCGGCGACGTAATATTTGCTCTCGTATCCGCACAGAACCTGGAATTTTCCTAGCATCTTTTTCAAAAGACCCCTCCAGTCCACGTCCACCTCGTCCTCGGAGAACTCGGCGAGCACGTTTATCCTGCTCTCCAGGGTCTGGAGGGCCTCCCTGAGCTTCTTCTCAAGCTCCCTGAGCCTCGCCGCATCCCCGGCCTCGATCGCCCTGTCAACCTCCCTGCCCAGTTGCTCCGCCAGGCAAATTCTACTCGACTTTTCGCAGCGTTTCACTCGGATCTCCTTGAACCACTCGTCCCAGTATTCCGTGCAGAAGAGCCTTGCCATCACTCCCACCCCAGCAACCTCCTCGCATAATGGTCGCCGACCTCGGCCCTCCTCCTCAGCCTGGGGAGGGCCTCGTCGACGGGTATGAACTCGGGGATATGGTGGCGGTGCGCCCTCTGCCTCTCGATCACGGCCTCCTTATGCTCCGCGCAGACCCACTCATCCCACTCCGCGAAGCCGCAGTCATCCCAGTATTCCAAGTATTCCGCAGGCCTGTCGCAGTATGCGCACTTTGGTCTGACCTCCTTGGCCATCAGACCACCTCCAGAACCCTCTCTCTCCTCAAGGCCTCCGCCAGCCCCGGCAGCCTCCTCGCCGCCTCGAAGAGGGCCTCGTAGTCACCAGAGCCCTCGTGCCAGTCAAATATCGCCTCCGAAGTCCACATGTCGGTTACGGTTATCGTCGCCCTTCCCTTGAAGCTGAAGTATATCTCGACGTGATATCTCAACCCACGACCCCTCGGATCCCAAATGAGCTGATCCCTCTTCATCCCGCCAAGCCTAAACGCTATGCCCCCGTCC
>MAIU01000080.1 GCA_003344655.1 Candidatus Korarchaeota archaeon NZ13-K | reverse complement strand
GTAGAGGTGCACCACGGGGACCCGGCAGGAAAATATAAAGATTACGTTGAGTAAATATCATACACCCATCGCGGCCACATTAGTTACAAAATTTTTACTGAAATGGCTGATCCGCCTCCGTGCCCGGCGGGATACTCCTCCCTCACGGCCTCACCATCTCGCCGCATTATGTTTTCACCAGAATTACTAAACTCATTTTGTTGGAAACGATACAGCGGAGCCTGACAATGCATATGGATAAGCGGATAAAGGTCAAAAAATTATGATAATTCGATCAGGGAGTCCTCCTCCCAATGGACTTGAGCGTCTCGTCGATCGCATCCACGGCCCTGTCTATCTGCTCCCTGGTTATGACGAGGGGCGGGTTTATCCTGATCCTGGAGCCGGTCCAACCGGGTGGCCCTATTATAACGCCTTTCTTCCTTAGTTCGATCCTGAACTTATCCGCCTCCTCCACGGCTGGTTCCTTGGTCTTCCTATCCCTCACCAGCTCTAAGCCTATGAGCAGGCCCTTACCGCTCACATCACCTATGATCTCATGGCTATCCATGAGCTCCCTGAGCCTCTTCAACATGTACTCCCCATCCCTGGCGGACTTCTCCACGAGTCTCTCCTCCTCTATGACCTCGATGGCCGCTAGAGCGGCCGCCATGGCCAGAGGGTTGCCCCCGTATGTTGAGTAGTGATCTAGGGGCCTGAAGGCGGTTCCCACCTCCTCACTGGCTATGGCTGCTGCGACAGGAAATCCTCCTCCCAGCGCCTTCGCCATAGTCATTATATCGGGTTCGACGCCGAAGTGCTCTATGGCGAAGAGCTTCCCCGTTCTTCCGAATCCGGTTATCACCTCATCCGCTATGAAGAGTATGCCGTACTGGTCAAGTATGTTCTTGATGACCCTGAAGTAATCCGGAGGGGGAACTATGTTGCCAGCAGTTCCCTGTATGGGCTCGGCTATGAATGCCGCGATCTCCTCGGGGGCAGCGTACTTGAGGGCATCGTCCAACATCCTCGCGCACTGGAGGTTACAGCTCGGGTACTCGAGACCTATGGGGCACCTGTAGCAATAGTAATTTGGGATATGCATCACCCCGTAGGGAAAAGATCCCATACCCCTCTTGTATTTGGAGAAGCCCGTCAGGGTCCTGGGCATGTGGGTCCTCCCGTGGAAGGCACCCCAGAGGGCTATCAGACCGGGCTTTCCCGTGGCCCTCTTGGCCAATAGCGTCGCTGTCTCAACGGCCTCGGCTCCCGAATTCACGAAGAAGCTCCTCTTAAGCTTTGGAGGGGTTATTTCGGCAAGTTTTTTAGCGAGAAGGGCCTGGGGCTCGTTGTAGAAATCGGTCGCAACGACGAAGATCTTCCCGAGTTGATCCTTGACGGCCTGTATTATCTTAGGGTGAGAATAGCCCTGAGAGGCCACAGCGTGCATCGCGTGAAGATCTATGTATTCTCTCCCGTCCATGTCTCTCAGAATGGCCCCCTCTCCGGATTCGATTACTATGGGGTCGTCCTTCCACCATCTGGCGACGTTGGTCATCATGTACTGATCCGAAAATCGGATCACGTCATCCCTGGAGATCCTACCCACATGCATCACCTGGACGCCAGCTCCG
Source organism: Candidatus Korarchaeota archaeon NZ13-K (assembly GCA_003344655.1). Taxonomy (NCBI): domain Archaea; kingdom Thermoproteati; phylum Thermoproteota; species Candidatus Korarchaeota archaeon NZ13-K. The sequence goes on along the minus strand of MAIU01000080.1, from coordinate 3,455 downwards.
GAACTAAAATAAAAATCTTATCTCACACATCCCCTTAAGGACATGATACTCCCACTCCTCTCCGATCGAACCGCGAATGATCCTCTTCCTCGGGCTGGGATGTCGGGAGATGCTGCGCGCCAGCATCGCATCATCCTCATAGCATCGGTGATGAGGGAGAGATATGGAGGTGGATGACACCGTCATAATCTCCCGAAGGGTTTGGGTTGGGTGAGGGGATGAATGTCCAAGGTCTTGCGGCGGGTGAGGATGTTGTCAAACCTTTGGAGCCGATGGATCCGGGGGTGGGGAGGCGATAATCTCATCAGGTGTGATCTGAGGAAGGCCATCAGGAAGTCGGAAGGTCATGGGGAGCTTGCTGGGAAGCTGGTGTAGGGGAGTAGCTAGAGGATGGAGCGGCTGAGCGAGGACCTCAAAGGGATGCTGGGCCGCTCATCAGGTAGGGGAACAGGGAAGGGCTACTCTGGAAGCTGTTGGAAAGGCGAGAAAATTCCCTCAGCTCATGAATCTTCCCTCCTTAAAAGAAAGGCTCGGATCCCTCCCCATCGTCAGGTGAATCTCAAATGGATGGCAGTGCAGCCCCCATCTCTCCTCGTGACCGCTTAGATTCTGAAGCATTCTGAAAAAGTCCTCTTCAGGCTAAAGCGCCTAGGAGCGAGGACATGCCGCATGATCGGGGAAGGATCAGCTTTATCTGAGTTCAAGGACGTTTTCAGCGACAACTCGGGTGGAAGGCGCGATGCTACCACATATAGGAACCTTGATCTCATTCTCCCAGGGCCTTTGGAAGCTTTGATCCCCAAATACCCTTAGGATCCCGCGAATTGTGTGCTTCTCAATTCTTCCCGTTGCCGGGGCTCGGTGATCGGGGAACATGAAGAGGCGTCCTGATGGGAGTCTTGAGATCGAGAAGAGCATGGCAGATGCCATTATGAATGACTGGACCTTGAAGGTCTCGCTCAGGGCTTTGGCCAGCGATCCCAAATCTTGAAGGCTGACGGTTCCCTCCCCCATCGCTATGAGCCTGGAGGCCAGGTCGTAGGGGATGAAGCGCGTCATCACGAGTATGCAGAGGTTCAGGCTGAGCGCAAACCCCACGTTGAACGATATGGTCCTTATGGAGGATGTGACGCCCCTCCTATCGGCCGGGGAGCTGTTCATTATGGAGCTGGCATTTGGGGTCGTGAAGAGTCCGGCCCCACAGCCGAGGAGGAGCGTGGAGGCCACTATCAGCTGCGCGGGGGTGCGAGCTGAGAAGAGGTGCATGGAGTAGAGCGAGGCCGATGCGAGAGCGAGGCCCAGCAGGGTTATAGGAGCGTAGCCGTAGGAGTCTGAGAGCCTGCCTCCCAGGGTCCCGAAGGCGAGGAAGGCGATCTCGAACGGGAGCAGGAACATGCCCGTGAGGGAGGCGCTGTAGCCCTTCACCACGGATAGATAGATCACAAGGAGCACACTGACGGAGCCGAAGGCCAGGGAGTAGATGAATTGTGCTATCACCCCGCTCGTGAGCTGCCAGTTCCTGAATAGCCTCAGATCTAGGGCGGGCGATGGAAATCTTACCTCCCAGCAGGCGAAAATCGCCAGGAGGGCGAGCCCCAGGAGGGCCAGTAGAGCTGACGTCCTGAGGTTGTGGGATCCGTAGGCAGCCAGAGTCAGGGAGAGGAGGATCAGGGAGACTGATGAGGTGAATGTGAGGAAGCCCATGAAGTCTATCCTCGCCACCTCCGCGGGCCTGTACCTCTCCCTCAGCCTGACCCTTGACCAGAGCACCGAGGCGAGCCCTAGGGGCACGTAAACCCAGAAGAGCCACCTCCATCCCATGTAATCTATTATGAATCCCCCGAGCGTCAGGCCAATTAGGGAGCCCGCCCTGAAGGCCACCTGGTTGACCCCTATCCACGTTCCCAGCCTGTTGCCGAGGACGGCATCTGTTATTATCGTCAGGCTCAGGGTCATGAGCATGGCCGCCCCGATCCCCTGAATGAGCCTGAGGAGGATCACCTGAAGCGGATTGGATGAGAACCCGCAGAGCAGAGCTGACAGCGAGAATATCGCGAAGCCAGTGGAGAAAAGCTTAACCCTCCCGTAGAGATCACTCAGCCTCCCTATTATGAGCTGGGTGGCCGTCGAGCCCAGCATGTAGGCCTGGGTGAACCAGAGCACCTGCTCTATATCAGCCCCCAGCGAGTGGGCGAGCTCAGGGATCCCGACCACCAGTATCCTAGCGTTTATCCCGGCCAGGAAGGATGCGAGCGTTGTTACGGAGAGCACGTGAAGTATCTCCTCTCTGCTCATCGGCTCTTCCGGTGATTTGAGATTAAAAATCTTTCCGATCTGGGCCGAACGTCAGCCTCGCGATGGATCCCGGTGAGGGGTGAGGAGCATCAAAGCCCCAGCCTCACCACTCACAGAAGCCCGTTCAGATCCTCTCGCTTTATGGGGTCATGTCAGAGCGCTCCTCTTGAGCCCCATTCCGGTCAGTATGACGAGCGCCTCACCCTCAATCCTGCCCTCCCTCAGCCACCTCCTGTAAACGGCGTAGGCGACCGCTGAACTCGGCTCAACGTATATGCCGAGCCTGGCCAGCTCCCTGTGGGCCTCAACTATCTCCTCCTCCTCAGCCACGTCAGCGTCGCCGAAACCCCTGAGCTCCTCAACCATCATGCCCAGTAGGGGAGGATTGGGACTTATCAGGGCATCTGCAACGCTCCTAACAACGCTGGGAGGAGAGTAGGGGAGTCCCCTCATCCTGTGATATAGGGGCGAGACCTCCCTCGTCTGGCACGCTATCACCTCAGGTGCCCTGTCCAGCTCGCCCGAGCTGAGGAGGTGCTTGAAGCCCCTGAGGACCCCTAGGAGGAGTGTTCCAGCTGAAACCGGGAGGAATACCTTGCTTGGAGGCTTCCAATCGGTCTGCTCGGCTATCTCATAGGCAAGGGTGCGCATGGCATCCCAGAAGGCCGGATGGTAGACGTGACCTATGTAGAACTTCCCCTCCTCCTCGCTCATCGCCGCCCTGGTGACGTCCTCCCTCCTCCCGCTCACCCTCACTATCTCCGCCCCGTAAGCAGCTATCTGCTGCAACTTAGGGCCGCTGGCATTTTCAGGAACGTATATCCTGGCTTTAAGACCTGCTCTGGCTGAGTAAGCCGCTATGGATGCCCCGGCATTTCCCGAGGAGTCCTCGCTCACGTAACCTCCCCTGGACCTCACCCCCTCGGCCACCAGAGAAATGAGGACCGAGGAGCCCCTGTCCTTGAAGGAGCCCGTGGGGTTCAGGAAGTCCAGCTTGAGGTGGAGATCCCCTATCCTCACCAGGGGGGTCCAGCCCTCCCCCAGGCTGACCCTGCCGGTGACAGGGGGGAGGAACCGGGAGTACCTCCATATCGTGTGATCCCCCCTGTGGACCTGATCCCTGTCGAAGGGATCCTCCAGCACTAGCTCGAGTGGTGAGC
>MAIU01000079.1 GCA_003344655.1 Candidatus Korarchaeota archaeon NZ13-K | reverse complement strand
TAGTACTCCAGGAGCCCGTACCTCGGGGCCCCGGCCAGGTTGACCAATCTGCCCTCATCGTTCATCACCATCCCGCAGTATCCGATCCCCCCATCGGGGATCACGCAATCGGCATCGCAGAGCCCGCATTTCACCCCTCTTCCCCTGGGAGGCTCGGGCGGGAGACCCATCCTCGACCTCTCCCTCCTGTGCACCGAGAGGGCCAGCTCGCTCGCCCCCGGATCGCTCCTGAGGCACTCCAGGCAGACGCCCAGCACGCCTGATATCAGGTTGGAGGACCTTCCGCAGAGGAGGCACTCCCCTATGCGAATCCCCTCTCACCCTTCTCACCACCTTTATCTTATTAAGCCCCCGATTCCCCCATGCCGGACATATTCGATGTGATGGCCGAGAGGAGGAGCGTGAGGAGCTACACGGGGGAGGAGGTGAGCGAGGAGCACCTAAACATAATACTTGAGGCCGCCTGCTGCGCGCCATCCGCGGGAAACCTCCAGGCATATGAGATAGTCGTCGTCAGGGATCCAGAGAGGAGGAGGCTCCTGGCCAGGGCTTCATACAATCAGGATTTCATGATAGACGCATCGGTCCATCTCGTTTTCCTAGCGGTCCCCTCGAGATCCGCGGTTAGGTACGGCAGGAGGGGGGAGAGCCTCTACTCCCTGCAGGACGCCACGATAGCTGCCACATTCGCCATGCTGGCGGCTCACGCCCTGGGCTACGGGACTTGCTGGATAGGGGCCTTCGACGACTCGAAGGTGATGAGGGTTGTGGAGGCTCCCGAGGACAGGAGGCCCGTGGCCATAATAGTCATAGGGAGGAGGAAGAGGGAGGAGGGACTCACCAGGAGGAGGAAGATGGAGAGCTTCGTCTTCTCTGAGAAGCATGGGATACCATTCGAGCACAGGCCCACCATGGGCAAGCTCCTGAGACCGGGATGTTAAACCCTTTGAGCCAAAGCTTATAGGGGAGCTCCTCCCAATCGCGAGGAATGCTCAGGTGGCGGGAGCTTATCTATTACGCTGCGGCCGGGGCCTCCCTGGGGGACCTGATCTGGATCATCTCCGAGAGGGGGATCTCCCCTCTGGAGCCCGTGATTCTGGCTTCCCTGATCGTTTCCGTGATTTCCTCAGCCTCCCATGACCTTGAGGAGTCAATCTCCCTCCTATTCTCATTCCTGATCCCCTTCCTGGCGGTCCAGTTCATCATGAGCTTTTGGTATCTCCTCAACGTGGGCAACCCGCTCGAGTTCAACTTCCTCTCCGGCTACCTGCTGACGACCTCCCTGGTGAGCTCTGTCATATTCGCAGCATCATTCCTGCTTTTCTCATCGATCCTCAGGTTCGCAGCCGAGCTCCTGAGGTAGCCGGGGGATCGCTGGATCGGGCCCCGGGTCAGGATACTTTATTTAGCCAGCACTCCGGAGAACATGGGGGATGGTGGGGGAGATCCCGAGGATAGTTGGGGAGGCCGAGCTCCCTCTTCACGAGGGAAGGGCCCCTAGCTGGCTCTACTCTAGGATGAAGGCCCTGGGAAGGGAGATAATAGTCACGATAGTCAGGGAGTTCGGGAGGAGGGAGTTCCTCCTAAGGGTGAGCGATCCCTTCTGGTTCCAGTCCCTGGGCTGCGTCCTGGGATATGATTGGCACTCCTCCGGGGTCACGACCGTGCTGACGGCCGTGATCAGGGAGGTGCTGGATGAGGAGGATATTGGAATAGTTGCCTGCGGCGGGAAGGGTAAGAGGTCCCTCGAGACACCGAACGAGATATTGAGGAAGGCCGATCGGCTGTCCATGAGCGACTCGAAGGCATTTGAGCTGGTCAGGGTGAGCAGGCTCACGGCCAAGGTCGATAACGCTGCCCTACAGGATGGCCACTCCATATACCATCACGCCATGCTCTTCAGCGAGGACGGGGACTGGGCGGTGGTGCAGCAGGGCATGAACCCCGTGAGGAGGACAGCTAGGAGATACCACTGGGTCTCCCATGAGCTCAGGGATTTCCTGAACGACCCCCATTCCGGTATAATCGCACAATCAAGGGAGGAAGTCCTTAACCTGGCTGCAGGGGAGTCTGAGGAGAACAGGAGGGCCTCCCTGGACCTAATAGCGGAGGGGAGCTCCAGGCTCAGGAGGCTGGTCGAGGAGGTCAGCTCAGGACCCCTGAGCCCTTACATGGGGGAGGGGAGGTTCCTGAGGATGCCCAGGAGGATAGACTGGAGGGCCGTCGAGGAGGCCAACCAGCTCGGGCTGAGAAACTACGAGGACCTCCTGCTCGTCAGGGGGATCGGCCCCTCCCTCCTCAGGGCCCTCTCCCTGATAGCCGAGGTGATATACGGCGCCCCGGCCAGCAGGAGGGATCCGGCCAGGTACAGCTTCGCCTTCGGGGGAAAGGATGGCGTCCCCTTCCCCGTCAGGACAGGGCTCATGGACAGGGCCATAGAGGTCCTCCGCTCGGGCGTGATACAGTCCAACCTCCCGGATCAAGAGAAGGAGTCCGCCATGAGGAGACTAGCGAGGATTACGGGGTTACTGAATGACGGTGAAGCCTCACCCGGTGAGGATCGGAAGGGTTAAATCCGAAGGGTGATGAGTGAGCTGATGAGGGACCTGACGAGGCTCCTAATCCTGCTCCTCCTCACGACCTCAATATACGCGGCCTCCAGCACATACTTCCAGAAGATGGAGGGCATATGGCTCAGGGAGAGGAGGATGGAGGTCCTGAGGGGGGAGATCTCATACCTCAGCACGAAGGCCGATGAGTACAGGGAGGCGGTGGCCCCTCTCGTCCTCAGGCTCTTCAGCTACTCGATCGAGGATGATGGTGTCGCGGTGCTCTTCTCCGGGAGGGAGATCTGGAGGGGAGCTCTGAGGGACCTGAACCTGACCCATGAGGTGGAGCACTTCGGTCTCATCAGGATAGGGGTTGAGGATAGTAGGATCGTCGCCAGCGTGGTCGGGATGCCCTACAACTACACCCTGAGGACATTCTACCACGAGGACCTGGCTTGCGTCGTTCAGGAAGCCCTAGACAAGGCTGGCAGGCTTGATGATTCGGTCTCAAAGGACGAGGAGGAGTTGGCCAGGCTCGAAGAGGAGCTTTCATCCTTCTCGAGGGATCCCTCGGTCGCGCTCTTCCTGGCCACCCCCCTCATATCGGTCGTGTTGCAGTACGCCCTTCTCCTGACCGCTAACCAGGACCTGGCCGGGAAGTACGCTGACCTCCTGAGGAACCCCTATCTGCTCCTCCCATCGATGGCCGTATACATCTGCTTCCTCTCCCTGACGCTCGCATTCCACCTCGGGACCCTCGTGCCCCTCCACGTCCTGGCAGTGCTCTACTCGCTCACCTCAATACCCTCGCTCGCATCCCCCGTGCTCTTCGCCTACGAGAGGCTCATGGAGTGAGGGCTAATCCCTCACCTCGAAGCCCTCGCACAGGTTGTTGATGCAGAGCTCGTATCTCCCCTCAGGGAGGGGGCCTATCCTCAGCTTGGCCTCCAGGATGCCTAGGCACTGGATGCAGATCTCACCCTTGTCCAGGATCCTCAGGTAGATATTGATCCTTCCCCCGGAGATGTTGTAACCCGATAGGACGAACCTACCGCACGGGTTGGCGTGACCCGAGCTGTAAGTCGCGTAGGCGAAGCTCCCCTCAACATCTATCTTTAGCGAGGGTTCCTCCTGATGGCCGCACCTGCCGGAAGATGACAGCAGCTCGACTTTGAGCTCGCTGGATGTCGTCACCTTCCCCAGCGCCTCCCCTCCGATGAACCTCACCACTTCCTCCACAGCCCCCCTGGAGAAGCTCTCGGCGGCTCTCCTGGTCGCGTACCTATCCGCTCCAGCTATGACCACAGCCAGTCCTCCGGTGGCCCACGGCCTAGTCACCACGATGTAATCCTTTAAGCTGGTGTTCCCGAGGATCGGGGCGACGAAGTTCCCGAACCGCGGGGCTCTCGCCCCTCCGAGGAATATCACGACGCGGTAGTCCCTTGCCCTCGCCAGGGCCCTTGCATCGCTTCCCAGGTACTCCACCCTGATTCCCCTGGCCTCGAGGGCCCGCCTGACCACCTCGAAGGAGAGGGAGCGGTCTATGTCATTGGCCAGGACGGCCACCTCAGGCAGATGGGGCCTCCTCATCCTTGAGAGCGTGAAACCGCATTTGTAGGCTTTAACCTCCAGGCGCTCCCCCTTCTCGAGCCGGTACCACTCGGCCAGGGGGACGGGGGGTATCCAGTTGTTGGGGCTCCTGGAGGTGTTCACTATCAGCTCGGGGTTGAGGTATGGGGATAGGAGGGATTCAGCATAAGCCAGAGGGGCATCGCTCAAATTGACGTCCGTCTCAACCATCAGGAGCGTGTAGGAGCTCCCCGTGAAGACGTATGCTCTGAGCTCCCCTCCCTCCTCATAGCTCCCTATGACTAGGGAGATCGAGGGGAAGCTCATGCCGCTGTAAGGGGAGAACTCGTGCTCCCCGACGCTGATCGAGGCTGAGATGCCGCTCTCCCTCAGGAACCTCATTAGGCCACTCAGATCACTCCCCTGCCTGTATATCGCTCCCACGTACCCGGCCGTGGGAGGGCACGACTGAACGGGGAGCAGGGGAAGCGCCAGCAGGAGCATCAGCAAGGGCAACGCTCTCAAGATCCCACCGAGCTTACGAGAGGTGGGAGCAGATAAACCCCGACCAAAAGGTTCGAAATGAGATGAACTAGTGGGACCCGCAGTAGCTGAGCTCGAAGCTGCGGGTAGCCTCAATTATGCTCCTCCACCTCCTGGTTCTCTTGAATCCGTACTCGCATATCTCGTCAACGTAACCGCTCTTACCATCAAGCTTAGCCCTGGCAACGGCCCTTATTAGGTCTAGCACCACGTTGCCAGCGTTCATTCCGTCGTTGGATCTCATGGTCACCTCTATCACGATCTCGCTCCCCATGAAGCCGGAGCCCATTAGGTGGAGGTGTATCACCCTATCGTTCCCGAGGAAGTCGACGTAATCGCTCGTCCCGGCTATTATCTCCCATCCCTCACCGAATTCTGCGGCTATGGCTGATGACTTCACCCCCCTCTTGTACATCCTCAGGTCCTCGTACATCGTGTTTATCGTCTCCAAGCCCCCAGCGACATCGAGCTGGTAGCTCCTCAGGGGCTTTATCCCCCTCAGCCTGAGGAAGGAGGCAAGCCCCTTGT
>MAIU01000078.1 GCA_003344655.1 Candidatus Korarchaeota archaeon NZ13-K | reverse complement strand
CTGAAGATCCGACATTATCCCGATCCTCGCCCCCAGCTCGCTTGAGGCCAGCCTTATCAGATCTATCTGCTCCGACTTCTCGCTCATGGTTCCGTGGGAGAAGTTCAGCCTGGCCACGCTCATGCCCTCGCTTATCATGCCCTTCAGCACGTCCAGCTGAGAGGATGAGGGTCCTATCGTGGCCACTATCCTGGTCCTTTGCATGGAATCATCTCCGGAGAAACGGGGTGCGCGTATAAGATAATTTCGATCAGCTGACCCCTCGACCGCTTCCCATCCAACACACCTAACTCACGGCAGGTCCGGGTAAAACCTAAAAGTTATCGCTATGGCGCTCTTAAGTGCCGAACGAGAGGGTCTTCAGAGCAGATCTGAGGAGGCTTGCTGATAGAATCGATGAGAGAGGCATTGTGGCGAGGGAAAGGCTTAATCCACTCATAGACAAGCTCACCGACCTCCACAAGAGGGGGCTGGTCAAGATAAATCACTCAGCGATGGAGATAGTGGTGGCCGCCCACTTCATATCCAGAGGGTACGATGTGGACGTTGAGGTCCCGATAGATGACCTCAAGTGCGACCTCCTCTGCGTCAAGGGATCATCCAAGGTGGTAGTGGAGGTGGAGACCGGATACGTCCCCCCGGAGCACGCCCTAGATCCTGATAGCTTCTGCAGGGCGAGGATAGCCAGCAAGATAGCTAGGTACAGCGTTCACTCTGATATGTTCTACCTGGCCGCTCCTCCGACCTACCTTATGGAGATACCCCCCTTCGTCCTGCTGCCACCCGAAGAGAGGAGCGACTCCGAGCTGATGAGGTGGAAGTCGCTGCTGGACGTCTACTACACGAACCCTCCGGTGGACCTGGATGTGCTGAGGAGAGCTAGATTGGATGGAATAGTGATCACATCGGTCGATGATTGCAGCATCAACGAGTTGAGTCCCCTAGCCTACGTTAAGCTCTTCAAAATCTTTTAGGGGCTTTCGGGGGTTCCCCGCTGCCGCGGGAAACTCAGGCACCTTGCAGTGCTGGGTTATCAGAGGTCTCTCTGATACCCCCTCTCCCGGCCCTGCATCCATCCGAGATTCCTTAATAAACTTTCCCTTCCGGGAGTGACTGCCAATTTAACTCAATTTTGCGGTGTTGACTTTCATAATTAATCCGATATTCACCATCTTCATTATTTCATCATCCCATGAATCCTGAAAACGTGAGGTTCACTCTCCGCGAGCCTCACGAGGGAGGGAATAGTCCACTCATGACCATTCCTCCCGAGAAACCCTAGGGGACTGGTCGTCAGGTATTGCTCGGTCCTCACACCCAGCCATATCTCCAGGGCCTCCACCACAGCGTCAAGTAACGTGTCAGTAGGCCTTCCTAGGCTGATTCCAGGACATCTCGGATCCACGTATACGTAGAAGGTGCCGTATCTCGTTGAGAGAGATGCCTCCTCCCTCTTCCCATACTCGGGAGTCCTGAATATGTGAAACGGCCATACCTTGCAAGCCCTCGGCTTGATCCCAAACTCCTGCAGATGGCAGACGCGGAGTGATCCTCTCCTCACCAAGAAGGGACACGCTCTCCCGTGCTTCCTTATGAACAACCTCCCTTTCCTGACCTCTAAGCGGTCCCATCCGAATATCTTCGCTATGCTCAGCGCCTCGCTGGCCCTGAGAGGTACCATGAAGTGGGAACAGCAGGTGCCGCAGGCGAGGCACCGGAAGGATCCTATCGAGCTCCAGGGAAGGTACATCCAGGTACCTCCCGGAGGGCCCGAACCGATCCCTCCTGAAACGCTTATAAGCGATGATGGTTAGGGATGTTCGGGAGCGTCGCGAAGATGAGCATACTACGCTGAATATTTTGAAAATATTTTGAAAAATTGGAAGTCATAAGTAGTTAATTTCTATCTATAGTACTCCCGAGCGAGACCATCACCACCCGCGGTCCCGCCGTGGCTGAGCTGACGTATCTTCGGGAGAGGTAGTACCTCTGGAGCTTCAGGGCACCTCAAGCTCCGGTTTTGGTAGCTTAGATCGTAGAGGGACTAGCTACTTGAGCGATCCTCTGACCGAAGCATCCCTCACTCAGCCGGCTTCGGATCGCTGAACAGCAGGTCTCATCGGCTGAATGGAGGGGGTCGTGGGAGTGATAAAAATTATGAGAGGAGCCTCGTCAATTGATCCACGAGTCCCAAGCCTAGCAACGTGGTCAGCAGACCTGTTATCAGGAGCACGTAGAGCTCGGGATCCCTCAGGGACTCCTCCGTCCTGTTCGGTGGGTTAGCGAAATACATGTACCTTATCACGAGGGCATAGTAGCCCACGGATATGCCGCTGTTCACTATGCCAAGAAGGACGAGCCAGGGTGCCAGTTCCATGGCTGAGAGGAAAACGTACATGAACTTGCTCCAGAAGCCGATGAGAGGGGGCATGCCCATGAGGCTCAGCATCAGGATGGCCAGCATGGAGCAGGATACCTTCATCGTCCTCCCCACTCCCTTGATCCCATCCAAGGTCAGATCGAACCCCTTCCTCGCCAGGTAGCTCAGTCCAACGAATATCCCAACCTTCGCGAGCACGTATGTTGTCACATGAAGCCCTATCGCCTGCAGGGCGAGCTCCCTAGAGGTCAGCGAGTAGAGAGCTGTGAAGGCTATGAGGAAGTAGCCCGCCTGGGCTATGCTGGAGTAAGCCATCATCCTCTGGACATTCCTCTGAACCAGAGCTGCCAGATTTCCGAAGAACATAGTTAGGACGGAAAGCAAAGCCATTATGATGATCCAGTAATCACCGATAGCCGGGATCAGCGGTTGGATGACCCTAAGGATGACCCCTATGCTTATGAGCTTTATCACGCCAGATACGAAGGAGACGAGCAGCGGATGGGCCCCTCCGTAGACGTCCGGAAGCCATGCATGGAATGGGAAGACACCCATCTTGAATCCAAACGCCGCTATGAGGAGGAGGACCCCCAGGAGGAGAAGGACCCTCAAACCCGGCTGGACGTATGCTGGTGATGATAGGGTGCTCTCCTTAGTCACCCCGGAGATCAGGGCCACACCGAAGATCAGGAGGGAGGAGGAAACCACACCCATCAGGGCATACTTGACGGAGGCCTCCAAGGAGCTCTCATCCTTCCTCAAGCCGACTATGACATAGGAGGCGACCGCCACGAGCGCCCAACCGGCTATGAGCACAGAGGCGTCGTTGACGTAGAGCAGGAAGTAGACACCGAGCAGGGAGAGCAGGATCAGCGAGTAAAGGCTGGGCGAGGTGCTCCAGTCCCTGACCTGGGAGAGGGACGCCAGCGTGACCAGGAAGGATCCTAAGGTGGCCATTAGGGAGAGATAAGTTGATAGGGGATCCAGTCTCAGGGCCCCGCTGAAGATCGTTTCTTCCTTGCCGATTAGCGTCGTCAGGAGGACCATCGCGAGGGCTGTGGCGAGGAGCGTGATGTAGGGGCTTAGCCTAGTCCCCTTTACATAATCTATCAGGGGTAGCAGAAGTCCCGGAGCTCCTAAAATGATCATTAAGACCCAAATGACTTCCTCCATCCTCATCCCACCCACAATATTATCAGGAGAATCAATAGGAGACCCAGAACGAACAAGAGTATGTACTGGTTGACCAATCCTGTCTGAAGCCTCCTGACGAAGGAGCCGAGCGATGTGAAGCCCCTCACGACCCTCTCGTGGTAGGTCTCATCGACGACCTCTGTCTCGAAGTACCTGAAGCCCAGCGCGCTCATCGCGCCCACCAGCCAGGGTATGAGACGGTGGTAGAAGCCGTCTATCACCAGCGAGTCGAAGTACCTGAACACGTTCCTGGACAGCCAGGAGAAGCCAGCCACTATCACCCTGTAGTAGACCGCATTTATGAACCATCTGTCGTAGAGGAAGGAGTGGAGGGCCCTCCCCAAGGATCCCCTGGTCAGGTTCACCGCCCTCCCGCGCTCGGTCAGATAGAGGAAGCATGCGATCGAGATTCCGGTGAGGATCACGGCCAGGGATAGCGCTAGGAGCTCGGGATCCAGGTGCACCTCAGGGTGGAAGGGCTCATGCATTCCCAGCACGTCCCTGCTCATGCTTCCCATGAGCTCAGGCCCGTAGATTGGCCATATCAATCCCAGAGCGAATGAGATCAAGGCGAGGGCGAGGTAGGGAAGGAGCATCAGGGGATGAGCCTCATGGTGGTGATGCTCATTTTGGTGCCCATGGCCTTGACCCCTCTCAGTCACGAAGGTCCTCAGCACCATTCTTGTCGAGTAGAAAGCAGTTAAACCAGCCGTTATCAGAGCAAGGAGGAAAGAAATCAGGATTCCTGACTCCTTAGTCACCTCAAGAATGGAATCCTTGGTCCAGAATCCCATGAATGGGGGAACTCCCATCAGGCTCAGGGCGGCTAAGCTCATGGCCAGGAAGGACCACTTCATGGCGCCCCATAGTCCACCCATGTCATCTATGAACCTTGAGTGCACCGCGTGTATCACCGCCCCCGCCACGAGGAAGAGAGATGCCTTGAATATCGCATGGCTCATCAGGTGGGAGAAGCCCGCTATGAATCCAGCCGGGAACTCCGCTATGAGTCCCGCCGACCCTATGGCCAGGAACATGTAACCCAGCTGGGAGGCCGTTGAGAAGGCCAGTATGAGCTTCAGCTCCCTAGATACCAGCGCTTGAGATGCCATCATGAATGCCGTGAAGGCCCCTATCAGGGAGACAGCCGTGAAGAAGGCGCTCACCTGATGCTCGGCCGCGGGGACCTCATGAGCCGCCAGGACGAATATAGGTGAGAACCTGAGCAGGAAGTAGACACCGGCCTTGACCATGGTGGCAGCGTGTATCAGGGCGCTCACCGATGTTGGACCGGTCATGGCCGTAACGAGCCACTCATGGAAGGGGAACTGAGCCGACTTCGCGAAGGCTCCCAGGGAGAAAACCAGGAGGAAGGGCAGCAATAAGCCGCTCTGGGCAAGCGGTTGGGCCCAATCAGCGACCCTCTCAGATAGCTGGGGGATCGAGAACGTGTGGGAGAGGTAGTAGAGGACTCCTATGCCCATCACGAACCCCACGTCGCCCAGTCTCGTGAACACTATGGCCCTCAACCCGCTGTGACTGGGGGTGAACCACATGGGGACGCCCAGGGCCTTCCTTCCCACATCGCCGACGCACCTCTCCTCCTCATCCGTGTACCAGTG
>MAIU01000077.1 GCA_003344655.1 Candidatus Korarchaeota archaeon NZ13-K | reverse complement strand
TGATAAGGGAGTTCCTCTCCGAGCCTCTGCTGAGGGCCAAGAGCCCAGAGGAGTTCCTGAGGAGCGTCCAGAATGTCAGGGGCCATCAGATGGCGAAGGCCGGGGCGGAGATGGCCCTCTGGGATCTAGAGGCCAAGAAGAGGGGTCTACCTCTCTGGAAGCTCTTGGGAGGCGTTAGGGAGGAGATCGAGAGTGGTGTGAGCGTGGGGATCCAGAGGGACGTGGGAGAGCTCCTGAGAGTCGTGTCATCCTACCTCGATGAGGGCTACAGGAGGGTCAAGCTGAAGATAAAGCCGGGATGGGATCTGGAGGTCCTGAAGGCCGTCAGGAGGGATTACCCGGACCTCCCCCTGCAGGTGGATGCGAACGCCGCCTACAGGCTCCAGGACTGGCCCATCCTCAGGAGGCTCGATGAGTTCAACCTCCTCATGTTGGAGCAGCCACTCGACTTCGACGATCTCCTGGACCACTCCCTGCTCGCCAGGATGATGAGGACCCCTATCTGCCTGGATGAATCAATAAAGAAGCCTGAGGACGCTTATAAGGCCTACAGACTGGGCAGCTGCTCCGTTATAAACGTGAAGCCGGCCAGGGTCGGGGGGCTCACGAACGCCAGGCTCATACACGATTTCTGCGAGGAGGTGGGGATGCCCATATGGATAGGGGGGATGCTCGAGACCGGCATCGGGAGGGGTCACCTCGTCGCGGCGGCCACGCTGCCTAACGTCAGATTCCCGAACGACATATCTGCCAGCAGGAGGTACTACGAGGAGGACATAGTGGAGCCCCCCTGGGAGCTCACCCCAAGGGGCACGATTAGGGCCCCCAGCTCCGCCGGCATAGGGGTGGAGGTGCTGGAGGAGAGGCTGAGGAAGTGCTCGATCAGGCACTTCTCAACGGATATGAGGTGAGGGCTTATGCTATCTAAAGGCTATCTTGCGGACTTCCCAATCCTCCCCCTGATGGGTATGACCCTCCCGCACCTTGGGCACCTCCAAGAGTTCCCTTCCCTGATCAGGTCGAACCTGACGGCCCTGCCGGGCCTGTATATCAGGAGCCTCCCGCACCTCGGGCAGTAAGTGCTCTCCAGCTCGGGGCTCCAGACGTTCCCCACGTAAACGTAGCTGAGACCCTCCCTGATGGCCCTCTCCCTCAGCCGTAGGAGGAGCCCGAGCTCGGTGGGGGGTTCTCTCCACCTGTTGGCCGGGAAGTACCTGTTCAGGTGGAGCGGTACCTCGGGCGAGAGATACTCCAGGAATTTGTCGATGATCCACTCGAAGCAGGCCTCGGTGTCGTTGGCCCCCGTGACCAGGAGGTACACTATCTCGACGTGACCTCCAGCCCTCAGCACCTCCCTCGCGTTCCTGAAGACGAGCTCGTGATTCACGTGGGGGAGCACCCTGATGGAGGCCATCTCAGGGCAGCCCTTGATGTCGATGCTCCAGCCGTCGACTCCAGCCCTGATCAGCTCCCTCAGGGCCTCCAGCGTGAAGTAGCCGTTGGTCACGACCATGGAGTAGAGCCCCCACTTGGAGGCGAGCTCAGAAGCATCCATGACGAAGTCGAAGTTCGTTGCCGGTTCGTTGAGGCTTGCTGATATGCCCTCATCGCCCCTGATCCTCGCCAGGTTCACCAGATCGGAGGGCTCGAACCTGGGGGCGTCCTTGGGGGGCCAGGAGAAGCTTATCTCGTGGTTCTGGCACCACGGGCAGTAGAAGTTGCAACCGTAGTTTGAGTAGGTGAGAGCGGTGCTCCCCGGCCAGTAGTGGAACAGTGGTTTTATCTCGATGGGCCTGCTCTCCAGGTGGCTCAGCTTTCCGTAGCCGGAGTGGTAGAGAGTACCTCCGAAGTTCGCGTAGTTCCCGCAGGAGCCCGTCATCCCATCCCCCAGGAGGCAGGCCCTCTCGCAGACAAGGCACCTGACCCTGCCATCCTCCCTCCTCTGCAGCCTGGCCTCCCTCGGTCCGGTCATCTCCTCAGCCTCACTAGAGTTGAGTTCCCCCTCCTCTCCAGTGAGATGACCCCCTCCCTCTCGAGCCTCCTCAGCCTCCTCCAGACGGTGGCCCTGGGGAGGTTGAGGGCCCTGGTGAGGTCCGCCTGAGTCATCTCCCCTCCCCTAGCCCTCAGCTCCCTGATTATGGACTCCTCTATCTCATCCACCCTGGCGACCTCCCTCTGACCGGCCCTCCTGGCCAGAAGCACGACTGGAGCTATGAGGAGGGGGATCAGGTATATGAGGTATGATGCCCCGGGGGCCTGAGGAGAGCTCTCGTTGATCTCCTGACCCGCTTCCCTCCCCTCTGAGGTCTCCTTGGGCTCGCTCTCGCTCACTCCCTTGGGGATCGAGGTCTCGGACTGCGTGGCGCGCGTCACCTGCTTGGGCTGAACGATGCTCTCGAACTTGTACGAGACCCAGAGGCTCCCTGTGTTGAATGTTAACCTGATCCAGTCCCCCTCCGAGCCTATCTCCTCCGGGATAGCTGAGATGCCAACTACGGTCGCATCAGATGGTATTAGGACGTGGGTGACCTGGGAGGGGAGCGAGAGGGATGCGTTCCAGATTATTCCCTGCTTTGAGGTGAGCGAAGGGGTCCAGTAGTTCACCTCCACATCGCTCAGGCCGAGTGTTTCTATGCGGAGGGAGCTCCCGCTGATCGTGTAGTTGAGGAGGATCCCGTTGCTGCTGACGATCAGGTCGTATGGCCTCCCCTGAATCCTCAACTCGTAACTCGGCGTCTCTATCCCGGAGATTGAAAGGCTCACCTCGGCCCAGCCGTCCGGGAGTAGGACGACAGATGCCTCCACCGCAGGGGCTGAGCTCACTCGCATGAGCTGGATCGCCAGGAGGAGCAGCAGGAGGAGATGAGGTCTCATCATCGGCCCCTCTTCTCACATCCGCGAGGGGATAAAAAAGATTATTATGGGTTCCCCTGGCTCAGCCCTTCTTCCCCTTACCCTTGCCAGGGGACTCAGGCTTCCCCTTATCCTTCTCCTTTCCTGGAGGGACTTCCGGCTTCCCCTTGTCTCCCTTCCATGCCTCCTTCTTCTCCAGACCTGGCGGTATCATCTTCTCCGGCTTCGAGGTCTCGTTCCTAATCCTGGCCCTGATCTCCTCGATCTTCCCGGCCTTCAATGCGTTAGAGGAGCTGGTCCTCAGAAGCTTCACGATCTGAGCCATGAGGCTGTTGGCCTTGGCGATCAGCTGCGCCGCGGCGCTTGTGTTCCCAGCCAGGGCCTGCGCCCTCGCCTCCTCCAGGAGCTGGGATGCCTGAGCTGAGAGGTTCTTGGCATAGCTCACGTTCAGGCTTATGTTCTCGGCCCTCGCTATCACGGCGTTGAGCCTGGCGAGCCTTATCTCGTGCCTCAATATCGCCACAAGCAGGCCCGGAGCAACTTTAGAAGCTCTCAGGGTTGCGTTAACTGTGGCATTCACTGTGGCGTTGATGGTTGCGTTCACTGTTGCATTCACCGTCGCATTCACCGTGGCGTTCGCGGCGCTCACCTCAACAACCCTGGATGAGAAGCACTGGCCCAGGAGTATCCAGGCCCTCCCAAGAGTGTTGAGCGCCTTCAGGGCCATTCTAGCGGCTTCCCTGTAGTTACCTGCCGATAGGAGGCTCTTCGCCTGCTCTATGTATCCATCTGAGATTTCTATTATGTTCGATATCTCCTCCCCGGCGTTCGCGCACCCGGTGATGCCAGTGGTCGCGTTTAAGCTGATGGCTGTTGTTTCAGCTGCCGTGACCTCCGTGAAATTAACCTCACCCTCAGAGACATTAACAACCTCACCCTCAGACTCAGAGCCCAGGTCCCCGATCAGGCTCAGCAGCTCCGACTTGGATCTATCGTAGAGCTCTATCAGGTAGGAGGCCGAGTAGTTATCCACGGCCGCTAGGAGCACGGGCCCAACCATCAGGATCGCGAGCGAGAGCGCGGCGAGGACCTTCGGTCCGGGCATGTTGGGTCATGCTGACTCACACCCTAGAGGCTATAAGGGCACCTGAGCGCCCGCTGAGCGCCCGACCTCCCTCACCAGTGAGGCCAGATCCCTCAGCATCCTCTCCCTCTCATCTATCAACCTCCTCACGTACCTCAGGCTCCTCTCACTCACCCTCCCACTGAGGGCGGCCAGCTCCCACCTCATGACCTCTATCTCCCTCTCGAGCCTCCTCTCACTCTCCCTCAGATCATTCAGGACCATTGAGATCAGCTTCTCCGCCCTCATGATCGCTCTGACGTGCCTCTCGTACCTCAGACCATCCTCTAAGGTGCCCCAGGATCTCCTCTCATCTAGGAGGTTCACCACCTCCTCATCGTATTCCCTCCAACCCCTCACGGATCTGAGCCTCCTCAACCTCCTGCTGATCATGTGCTCGGGCCTCACCCTCCTGAGGAGGGCCCTGTAAATCCCGTAGATGACGCCTGCCTCGATCGACACCAGAAGGGCAGCCGAGATCGCCGAGCTGAGGGGCAGGCCGAGGGAAAGGCTCACCTCCGTCTCGCTCTCCCCGGCGGTGCTTCTGGCCTTCAGGATTATTGAGAAATCTCCTGAGTAGGCCACTCTTGGGACCTCAAAAACCCTTTTTATTTCCCTCTCCTCCCCGGGCATCAGGCTGATCGGCCTCTCCAGGGGCATCTCGTAGACCCCCACTTGTATGCCCGAGGGCAGCGGGGGGAGGTACTGAAGGACCCGAAGCTCGAAGCCCGTCAGGTTCACCTCGGCCCCGCAGGCGTTCCTTATGATGATCCTCATCCTCACCTCATCCCCCGGGTTGACGACAAGCTCGCTCGGCTCGGCCCTGAGTATCAGACAGGGCTGTGCCGAGCTGAGGATGACCGGCAGGAGCACCAGGGGGAGCAGGAGGGCCGCGCACCTCAAGAGAGCATCACTCCTACCCCAGGATCACGGCTCCCTTTTAACTTTGAGCTCACCTCCATGCGGTCCCACCGGACCGGGGCGCTCGATCCCCCTCAGCATATCAATCCAACGCCCCGAATCTCACTCCGTGGAGAAGTGGACCGTGACGTTGGCGCTGGGCAGGAACTCCCTCATCGCCAGCTCCAGCCTGTGCGTGAAGTCGTGCACCTCCCTCAGTTCCGCGTTCCTCGGAACCACCACCCTCAGGGTGATGCACCAGGGGTTGTCGGACACCTCCAGGGACTCCAGCCTGGCCTCGGTGCCCCTCAGCATGCCCTCGACCCTCTCCCTGAGGATCCTCTCCACCTCCTCCCTGCTCAGCGTGAGCTGCGGTATATCGGCTGGATCCACGTGAACAACCGCCTCCACGACCCCTGGTATCTCCATCACCCTCCTCTCCAGCTCATCCGATATCTCATGGGC
>MAIU01000076.1 GCA_003344655.1 Candidatus Korarchaeota archaeon NZ13-K | reverse complement strand
ACCCTCACCATCACGCTGGCTCTCCCGATCCTCCTCAGGGCATTGGCCTCCGATTCGCTCTCAAGGGAGATTATGGCCCCTGAGCCGACGGCCTCCCTCAGGTCCTGCGGGGAGGGGCTGGGCCCCACTAGCACGGTCCTCTCCGGAGGGACGTTGGCCCACCTAGCCAGCATCAGGCCGAAGGCTGAGGGGACGGTGGCGCCGGAACCCAAGCTGGATAGCATCCTGACGAGTTCAGGCTCAGGATTCGCCTTATAGGCGTAAGCTATGACATGAGGGCAGTTCAGCGCGCTATCAAGCCTCAGGAAATTCTCCCTGACTCTGTCAAAATCGATCACGTAAGCGGGGGTGCCGAAGGCCTCGGCTATCTCATCCAGATCCACACCACTTACCCTCAAGACGATCCCGCTGGGTCTCGTCGAAGGAGAGATATAAGGGATGCGTGTCAGGCCATCCTCAGAACCTCCTCCGCTATCTGGACGGCGTGATCAGCCATCCTCTCCAAGTACCTCAGGATCAGCGTGTTAGCCACCGCGCAGGTGGCCTTGCTCTCCCCCCTAGTTAGAACGCCCTTCAGGTATTCTGTGTAGGCCCCATCGACGGCATCGTCCATCTCCATGACCTTCTTGGCCAGCTCCTGGTTCCCGCTCTCAACAGCCCTGAGGGCGTCCCTCACCATTCTATCAGTTAGCTCCGCGGTGTCGATGACTCGGGAGAGATCGCAGCCACTCACATCGCTGAAAATGCTTATCGTCTGGGCTATGTTCCTAGCATACCTCCCCAGCCTGAGCAGGCCGTAGGATATCTCCAGGAGGGATATGAGCCTCCTGAGGTCCACGCCCATTGGTTGGAACCTGGCCAGCACCTCGCTTACCTTCATCCTCACCTGCTCGTGGGAGAAGGAGAGTATCTGGGCTCCCTTCTCCACCTCCTCAAGAAGCTCGGATGGGCTCATCTTGCCGAGAAGCGTATTCACGCACATCCTCGTGAGCTGGAGCGAGAGCTCACTGGACTTGACCACCTCGGAGAATATAGCCCTTATCTCCCTATCCAGTAGAGAGGCCATCCTCCACCGGGCGGCATGGTATCACGCATATATAAATCATCCGCTCAGCGTCATGGGGGCAGCTGCGAATCCCCGGAATCGTGGTGATTCCTCTCATCAAAGCGGCAGATTCGCTCGAGCCCATGCGTTGACCAACATGCGATGCCGTAATGCGAGTTATCCGGGCCATCTCCCCATCCGCATGGATCCTCAAGCAAGGGCCGGAGCGCCTTTATAACCTCGCCGATGCCGCAGGAGGGGGTGATATCCTGCGCGGCCTGAGGCTCGCTCTACCGGCTCTGCTCATGCTGAGCCTGATGCTGCTCGGGGCCATCATCTACCTGATCCCCTCACCCAAGATCAGCGAGGAGTGGCCCCTCCCTCCTGAGGAGCTTCCATTCGGCGAGCTCTCATCCAAGCTGAGCTCAGCTTTCCAGAGCAAGGGTTTCCTCCTGCTTGGGTATCAGCCTGTGTTCAGCCTTGGCTCCGGTTTCGACTTCCCTCTGGGCACGGAGGCCTACTTGTACTCCTTGGGTTACGGTAACGATACTTTCGCGCTGCTCGTGATCTCGAAGTTCCCCAGCTCCCAGAGCTCGCTCCAGTTCGGGGCAAGGGCTATATCGGAGGTCAGGGGAAGGCTCCCCTCCGAGGGGATAAAGTACCTCTTCACGGATGAGGGAGGCTACTTGGTGTTCAATGATGCCAATCAGACCCTCTCCATCTGGTATGGAAGGTCCTGGTTCTTCGAAGTCCTCATAAATGGGAGCGAGCATGAGGAGGCGTTCTCTTCATTGAAGAGCCTTATCTTAAGCACCATCAGATCCTGAGAGCCCGCATAAGTTCACGAGCGATCAATGAAAAGTTTATCAGGGTCTTTTGGGAATTGAGGTGATGGTCGAAGGCTGCCCAGACGGGAAGGCCCACAGGGTGAGGGCGAAGCTCCAGGAGAGCCTCGGAGACGGTAGGGTCAGGTGCCTCGCCTGCCCCAGGAAGTGCATCATCCCCCCGGGGATGTACGGACTCTGCAGATCCAAGCTGAACGTTGGGGGAGTGTTATGCGAGGTCAACTACGGTATGATGAGCAGCGTCGCGATAGATCCCATAGAGAAGAAGCCCCTCTTTCACTTCATGCCGGGGAGCAGGACCTACAGCATAGGGACGGTCGGATGCAACCTCTTCTGCGAGCACTGCCAGAACTGGGTGATAAGCCAGTCGGATCCCGAGAGGTTCACCCACCTCACCTACCTGCCGCCCGAGGAGGCCGTGAGTGAGGCCATGAGGTACGAGACCTCCAGCATAGCTTTCACCTACAACGAGCCGACCATAGTGAGCATTGAGTGGGTCTGCGAGACCGCTGAATTGGCCAAGAGGGAGGGGATAGCCACTGTGAGCGTGACGAACGGATACTGGAGCGAGGAGGCTAGGGAGAGGCTGATCCCCCTCATAGATGCAGCTAACGTCGATGTTAAGGCCTTCACGGACGACTTCTACAGGAGAGTAGCCAAGGTCCCGTTCCTGAAGCCCGTCCTAGACACGGTTATTGCCCTGAAGAGGGCTGGCAGGCACGTTGAGCTCACCTACCTCATAATACCCGGTTACAACGATGGGGATGATGAGATAAGGGCCTTCTCCAGATGGGTCGTCAGCGAGGTCGGTGAGGACACTCCCGTTCACTTCTCTAGGTTCTTCCCGCATTACAGGATGAGGAAGGTGCCGCCGACACCCATCGACACGATAAGGAGGGCCCTGAGGATAGCGAAGGAGGAGGGAATCGAGTATGTTTACGCAGGCAACGTCCCTGGCGATCCATCGGAGAACACCTACTGCCCGAGCTGCGGAACCCTGCTCATAGGGAGGTACGGCTTCTCCGTAGAGAGGTGCAACCTGACCGAGGATAACAGGTGCCCCCACTGCGGCAGGGCCATAAATCTTGTGGGGAGGTGCTCGAGGAGCGCAGGATACCTCTTCTTGTAGGCCGAGAGCGGCGGGGCCGAGAGGGATGAGGATACTTCAGGTGTGCCACCGCTTCCCTCCCCACCCCGGTGGCATCGAGTATCACGTCCAGAGGCTCTCAAGGTTCCTGGCCTCGGAGGGTCATGAGGTGACGGTGCTGACGACGTCCCGCGGGCGCACGGGCGTTTGGGAGGAGGAGGGATACACTGTGGTGAGGCTTAGATCTCACCTGGAGCCCCTCAGGAATCCCCTCCCCCTCGGCCTTCCCCTCATATCATCGAGGATGCTTAGGGGCTTCGACATCGTTCACATGCACTCCGTCTACACTTTCACCACGCTGATGGTCTACCCGTTCACTGAGAAGAGCAGGGTCGTGATAACGTTGCATGGAAGGGCCTTCTACAGGGGATTAGCCCATCTCCTGGCTGCTCTTCATGAGAGGATCTCCTTCAGGATCGTGAGGGGGGCTGCCGCCTTCATAGCGTTGAACGAGGCCGATGCGGGGCTGATGGTGAGGCGGGGGATCGATCCTGAGAGGGTGAGGCTCATACCCAACTTCGTGGACGTCGAGGAGATGGACAGAATCGTTAGGAGATCGGAGCCCGTTGAGGGTGAGGGGGATCCCCAGCTGATGTTCGTCGGTGGGCTGGTCGATGCGAAGAACCTGGAGAGCCTTCTGATCGACCTGAGGGAGGTGAGCGATCGCGCCTCCCTCTGGGTGGTCGGGGATGGTCCCCTGAGGGGGAGGCTCGAGAGGCTCGCGAGGGGCATGAGGGTCAGGTTCCTGGGGAGGCTGAGCAGGGAGGAGTGGATTCCCTATGCGATGGGCTCCGATGCCGTGATCCTCCCATCGAAGAGCGAGGGATTTCCTACGATAGTTCTGGAGGCGATGGCCATCGGGAGACCTGTGATCCTCTCAAGCACAGAAGTTCATAGGAGGCTCTTCGGGGAGAGCGCGATCTTCTATGAGCCTGGCGTCCGGGGCTCCCTATCCGGGGCTTTGAGGATGCTAGGGTCGGAGGACCTGAGGGAGATGCTCAGGAGGAACAGGAGGCTGGTGGAGGAGAGGTATGATGTGAGGGTGGTGGGGAGGAGGATCCTCGATCTCTACGGCGAGCTGCGCGGGGGCTGACCCCTCTTGGATCTCAGCGCCCTGTAGATCAGGTAGGCCGCCGCGGCCAGCGTTAGGGGGAGCGCCAGGAAGGAAGCGCCGACGACCAGCAGGTAGAGGGAGCCTATGAGGGCCCTCCTTGAATCCTCCCATATCCTCCTCATCGGGTCCTCCTCTGGGGGAACGTATCCAGACTTCCTGAGCTCAACGCTCACCGTTGCATACTTCACCATGAGTTGAAGGTTCCTCCTGATCGCCTCGAGCCACTCTATCTGCTGTCTGACCTCAGAGAGCTTGCTCTCTATCTCTATTATATCGCTCACCTTCTCTGCCTTGTCTAGGAGATCGATCAACCTGCTCTCAGTAGCCCTGAGGTTCTTCAGCCTGGTTTCCACATCGATTACCTGCTCAGTGACATCCTCAACGTTCTTCTCCTCACTCTCGACGTTCCCGATGGACCTGATATCCCTGAGGGCCTCCTCCACCCTATCGGCCGGGATCCTGAGGGTGACCTGGCCACCTCCCTCTTGAAGGGATGAGCTCTGAACGTATCCCCCGTAACTCGAGGCCATCAGGGAGAGCTTCTGATAGGCCGATTTCACATCTTCAACCTGAATCCTTAAGTAAAAGCTCATGGTCACGTTCCTGAATGCGACCAGCGCGGGGGTACCAGCCGCCTCGCTCTGGGCCTTCATCAGGGCCGGCTGGGGCACCGCGATCTTGGTCTCGGTCTGCATCACCCCGTAAGCCCCTGTGCCCCTCTCGAATATGAGGGGATAAGCCAAGTAACCAGCCACCAGGAGGGCTGCGACCAGCAGAAACATCGCTATCAAAGGACGCCTCATACCTCATTCGAGGAGAAGACCCTTAAAATGTACTATCATAAGGTGCTGTTCCGTCCGAACTAAATCGCTCGGAGCAGCTGGGGGTGGAAGAGGATGTGATCAGCCGCCACGG
The DNA here is from genome assembly GCA_003344655.1 of Candidatus Korarchaeota archaeon NZ13-K. Lineage (NCBI taxonomy): Archaea > Thermoproteati > Thermoproteota > Candidatus Korarchaeota archaeon NZ13-K. The sequence goes on along the minus strand of MAIU01000076.1, from coordinate 298 downwards.
TGACCACAACCCCGCCGTACCTCCTCTTCGCGTAGAGGGAAGCTAGGTAGTGGGCTCCCGTTGACATTCCCCCTAGCACCCCCTTCTCGGCCAGCCTGGAGGCCCACTCCAGTGCCTCATTCCTGCTAACCTGGTAGACCTCATCCACGAGGCTCAGGTCCAGGTTCTCAGGCACGTGATAGGAGTCGTAGCCCTCCACCTCACCCTCGAAACTCTCGGTGAAACCGAACCTCCTGGCGAGCTCCGATCCCCTGGAGGTAACCGCTATTATTCTCGTCCCGAACTCCCTCTTCAGGAG
>MAIU01000075.1 GCA_003344655.1 Candidatus Korarchaeota archaeon NZ13-K | reverse complement strand
TGGAGAGGGCCCTCTCCAAGACGAGGACCATTTCCTCGTACGAGAGACCCCTCTCCGGGATTCCAGGGATCAAGGACGATGCCACCTTCTGGAGTATCGATGAGGGGGTTCTGTAGGTCCTGCAATTCACGTGGACGACCTCCAAGCCCCTCATGCGTTCACCCAACCTCCTCGTTGAGAGCCTCGCGACGGAGGTCTTCCCTATCCCAGGCTCGCCCTTGAGCAGTATGAGACCCTCGCTAAGGTCTTCTCCGGAGGAGAGCGTGCTAATGAGGAGCTCGACCTCCCTCTCCCTGTGGGGAAGCCTGGGCGGCGTGTAAGAGTCCGAGAACATCCTCGGGTCTCTCACTATGGGTATGCTCACACCCAAGTCGGCTCCGGATGAAAAATAATTCCGTTGCGGTGCTGCGGAGTGAGAGGGGGGTGCGTGAAAGTATTACCTCCTCCCGCGGATCAGGTAGAAGGCGACCTCAGCTATCACAACCAGCGCTGAGGCAATGAGGACGACGGTATCAAAGCTCATCGGAAGCTTTGGTATCTCGCTCGCTAGCCTCAGGGCATAGCTCATGTTGCTGCCCACATCATAAGGGGCCCTCGTGGAGAACTTGTAGAAGAGGTCGAAGAGCTCCCTCGCCTTCTCCTTCCCTCCCTCGTCCAGGGGTATGAGGGCCTGTCTCCTTATGTCCGCTATGCTGCTCCTCAGGGACTTGAGCATCTCCTTCTCCTCCTCAGTCAGGCTGACGACCCCTATGTGAAACCATCCGCCGTAGCCCGCGGTTCCCCTTGTGTCGACCACCGGGTTCCTTATCAACCAGGAGGCCACCACCCTGATGCCGTCTGTTGAGTTGACCGTGTATATGGAATTAGGGGTCGGCCTGATGAGGGCTATCACGTAATCCCTGGGCAATACGACGGTCACGTTGAGGAGGTCCACCTCTCTGATGTATATCCTCGAGAGATTGCATAGGTCCTCCCTGGTTGAATAAATGATGCCCTTTCTCCCATCGCTGCTCACCTTCGGGGCTCCCCTCCTCGCATACAAATCGGCAATCAGGGTCAGGCTCACCCTCTTGGTGTAATTGGCCTCCCTCTCCCTCGAGATCTTCGCCTCCATCTTGCTGGGGTAGAGCTCAAAGTCCCCCGCTATGAAGGGACCTTCAACACTTCTGTTGACATACTCGAGGAATCCTCTGGTGTAATTGGCCTCCCCTCCCGGGTATTTTGACAGCAAACTCTCAATGTCGTTCGCCATCATCCCGTACCAGCTGTAGTTCAGGATGAGCGTGGCCCTGGACTCGCTCTGGAAGAAAAGAGTGAGCTCCGTGAGTATGTAGTATGGCTTTTCGGAGAGTATGTCGGCTGAAGCGTACCCCTGGGGAATTGACATCAGTAGGACCGCCGAGAGCACCACAATGATCCTTCCGATGCCCTTCATCGAAGTCACCCTCTCCTCTAGACGTATAACATTTTTACCGGGGAGGAAGAGTATATAAAGCCGATACATCCCCTAAGGCTCGGGGAAGGAGAGGGTAAACGGATGCCCGACGAAGGTGACATGAGGGTAATAGAGGCGGGCTACCTGAGGTGGATGCTGAGGGCAAACCCCTTCGCCTACCTCAGTAGCGAGAGCTTGGAGGAGGTTAAGGAGGTCCACGTGGATACTGATGTCGATGAGAGACTGGCCAGGCTCCTCGAGGACGTCATCAGCGGTGAGAACAAGAGGATGATCTTCCTGGTCGGAGAGTTCGGGACCGGGAAGACGCACAGACTGAGGCTGATAGGTGAGGTCTTCGAGAACGCCTCCACGTTCTACGTCAAGATAGATGTTGACGATTACCTTACGGCCATCCAGAGGATAGCCAGCGTGGTCAAGGGCAACTTCCCCATCAAGGTCATCAGGAGGAGGCTCCCGGAGGATCCTGAGGTCCTTATAGATCTGATAAAGGAGGAGCTCAACAGCTATGAGGTCTCAATACTCTTGCTGGATGAAGTGGAGAACGTCGTGATATTCGGGAACAGGAGGGATGCGGAGCTCTTCTCCAAGGCGGTGTCCAAGATATTCCAGGGTCTCAAGGGGGGTAAGGCGATAGTGATAGGGTGCATCCCTCCCGCCTACGATGTCATGAAGAGGCTGATGGAGGCGCCTCATGATAAGATCGAGATGAGGAAGCTTAGTCCCGTGGAGGCGAGTCGCATCCTGAAGAAGAGGCTGGATTATTACAGGGAGATGCTAAACAGGGAGGCGAGGGACCTGGGAATAGAAGAGCCCTTCAGCGAGGATCTGGTGATCAAGATGAATGAGATGGCTGAGGGAAATCCGAGGAAGCTAATGAAGCTGGCCAGAAACGTTTTAGCCATGTTGATCAAGGAGTTCAAGGAGAGCGGGAAGCTGAGCAAGGAGAAAGTGCTTCAGATAGTGAAGTCAGCTGATGAGGGGAAGGAAGCACCCCCCGAGGGAGATCACAGAGGTGAGGTGGTCTTAGAGGGCATGAAGCCCGAGTTCGCCATTCTGAGGCAGAAATTCCCACCCGGCACCTCATTCTCTCTGATAGAGGCCTCCAAGGTTTGGGGGATCAGACTGACGCAGGCGAACGCTCTCATCGGCGAGCTCCTGAGGGAGGGCCTAATCTATAAGACGGAATCGGGAAGGTACTCCTTCAGGAGTTAGCGCCTCTGGAGGATCTACCCTCCTTACTCAGGTTCCTCAGCACAGATCTCCAGAGTTCGAATGTCTCCTTGAGTTCCAGCTCATCGAAGGGTTCATCGTAAGAGAACTCCTGGAGAGCCTTGAGCATGTTCGAAAGATCGGAGCTATCGTAAGAGATCAGCTTCTCCAGGATGTCCCCCTCTCCTCGCTCACCCTTCTCTATCTCCCAGAGGAGCGTGAGCAGATGCCTCTTCAGGAGGGGATCATCCAGGCCAGATACCTTCTCAGTCAAAACTTCTATTTCATCCTTCCCCACGTTCTCCCCAGCTCTCAGCTTCCTGATGATCTCCGCCAGATTTGATGCTACCTCCTCCATCGTATCTTCCCTCAAGGGCATCCCCGCCTCCCGTGTAAAATCTTTATATTTCTAATGCCCCCGCTCCGGACCAGGGGGATGAGGTAAAAGGCCCACCGATCTCATGAGGGAGGATCTTGAGTACCGACCCTCCGCATCGGTGCTGGCCGGGGGAAGAGATCTCGCGGGCTCCCAGGGACTCCCTCCGGTGAGGGCATGAAAAGTTTTATTTAGTGATCCCCCCTAAACTGGGGCCGGTGGTCTAGAGGCTATGACGCCGCCTTGACGAGGCGGAGGCCGTGGGTTCGAGTCCCACCCGGCCCACCAAAATCGTGGTGGGAGGATGGCGAGATACTCGATCGCTAGACTCGCTAACAAACCGGTGATAACTGATCAGGGGCTGCTGCTCGGAGAGGTCACGGACTTGGTCGTGGACGAGATATCCGGGAAGGTCCTCTCACTCATAGTGAGGAGCAACAGGGGCGCGGCTGATGCGCTACTCCAGAAACTCAAGAAGGACAGGAAGGGAAATGTGTTGATCCCTTACTCCACGGTGAAGTACATAAGGGAGATGATAGTGATAGATGAGAGGCTGCTCAAGGTTTACATAGCCACTAAAAGCTAGCCTCATCCGGGCCTCGCTCAGAAACTAGCTTCCTGTACAGGAAGTTCGAGAGGTCCTCCGATAGACTTGTCAGAGCGATCTTGAACCTGAGCCTGGGATCAGCCCTCTGGGGATCCGGAATGTTGGCCCTATCGGGCATTCCCATCTCCTCATAGATCTCCCTCATGGCCTCTGAGAACTCCTCCATCAGTTCCTTGCTCAGGTCACCCGAGAGAGCCCTCCTGGCTAGGGACCTGAGCCTCAGGTTGATCTCAAGTATCCTATCGAGCACATCACATGTACCCGATCCATTTTTATCTTCCAAGTGACTTGGGGAGCATAGGTGAAAGTTACGTGGTGAGGGTGAGGCTAAACTCCATCAGGAAGGATCCAATATTCGACATAGATGTGCTGGAGCTTTCCGCGTTGGACGGATCCTTTGACCTCACCCTGGAGTTCCCCAGGGGGCTGCTGAGGCTCTCGGAGGGGAGCGAAGCTGAGGTGAGCCTGAGCGAGGAGGAAGGGGATGGAGACATCCTGATGAAGGGCATAGTTTACAAGGTGGATGAGTCCTCCAAGGTGGCCGAGGTGTCCTTCCATGGGCTCCTCCTGAGGATCACCTACTCCAAGAAACCCCCCTTCTCGCTGAGCCAGGGAAGCGAGGTTTACTTGGCCATGAAATTTCTGTGAGATGGTAAATTTATGAAACTTTTTTATCACTTCTTTGGAGGAAAATATTAATATTTCAGGAGTTCAGCGCCATGATGATGGAGACGCCCCGGCAGGTGGAGCCCGAGGATCTCGAGCTCTCGGGGGATTTCGAGAACCACTGGAGGCTCCCACAGAGGGTGCACCCATCGGTGAGGAGGATAGCTGAGTCCCTAGGGATACCTAGGGATGTGGAGTTAACGGCCAGCGGTCTCCTGATGCATTACAGGTCTCTCACTGGGAGGAGGGCGTCCACCTCATTGATCCTGGCTTCCGTGATACTAGCCAGCAGGTTTCACGGGGTACCGATAACGATAAGATCCGTGGAGGAGCTGGATGCAGTCTCCTCCAAGGCATTGATGAGGGCCCTCTGGGAGCTGAGGAGGGTGAGCAGGCGCGAGGACCTCTGGGACTCCTACTTGAATTACGTGATAGGGAACTTGACTAGGTCCCTGAATCTCGGAAGGAATCAGCACATTGTTAGGGACAGGCTTTGGCTCAGGGCTAAGAGGGAGCTAGTCAGGATCATTAGGGAGAGAAGGGAGGAGGTTTTGGGAAAGAATCCACTCGGTCTAGTGGCCGTTGCGACATATTTGGCGGCTAAGAGGTGCGGCCTGAGGGGCGTATCATTGGACTTGCTCTCCAGGTGCTCCGGCCTGCACAGGAACACGATATACAGGCTTCACAGGAGGATCCAGCATGGAAGATGAGGAGCTTCGATTCGAGATAGAGACCATCAGGAATCAGATAGAGTACCTGTTCTTCAAGTTAGATGAGATCATCAGGAGGCTGAAGAGGATCGAGGAGAGGATGCCAGATCTATAGGGTGATCCCTTGGAGAGGGATCTCTCGGGAATAGCGATAGCGATCCTCCTCCCCCTGGCCCTCATCCTGTCCAACAGGACCAGGATAGAAGGACTCCTGAGGTTTATCTCCCAATTTTCAATCAGTCTAATGTTGTTGCTCGCCCTATTCATACTGCTCTTCCTTTACCTTTGGGGCTACGATCTCAGGAGACTCTTCCCGGCGAGAGGGAGTAGGGCCGCTGCGCTCGTTAGGATCAACATTTACGATAAAAATACTAACATAAATAT
>MAIU01000074.1 GCA_003344655.1 Candidatus Korarchaeota archaeon NZ13-K | reverse complement strand
GATAGACCTGAGTGAGATAAGGCCGATCCTCTACATGGGCGGGGACCACTACGTCACGGTCGATCCCTCCACCCTCAGGTGGATGCGATCCCCGGGGTGAGGCGGTCAGGGAGCTCACCAGGTCCCTCCAGAACTCATACTCCCGCTCGGCCCTGGGCAGCTCCGAGCGATCAGTGAGGTATCGATCCCAGCGGAGGGCGTAGCCCAATAGCTCCCCATCACCGAGCCACATCCCCAGAAAGTAGAGAAGCCTTATGTGAAGCCTGTGGTAGGTCTCAGTGGCTCTGCCATGCTTGGGGGAGTAGAGGGACCAGTTGCCCCTCTCGTAATATGGGAGGATCCCCCTGAGCGTTCTGATCCCCTCACTCAGCACCCTCCGGCTCACCCCATCCCCGATCAGGCTGTCATATATCGCGAGGCCCTTGAGGGAGAGCATGAAGCCGTTGAGCACGAGATCATCCGGGGAGTTGGAGTATTCCAGGTAGAAGGGTCCGTAGGCCGTCTCAATCACGAACCCCCCCTCCTCCTGCGGTATCAGGAAGCTGTTCACCAGGGACCTCGCCGCCTCGCAGTACCTGGGGTCACCGAACCTCACGCAGGCCACTGCATAATAGCCGGCCGCCACCCCCTGGCTCAGGGAGGAGTTCCATGGTATTGAGGCCCTCTCCCAGGCGAAGTAGAAGTTGAGGAAGGAGGCGTTCCCCTTCCTCTCCATGTATCGGAGCATCCATTCCATGATCCCCCTGAACTCCTCCCAATCTCCCCTGTAGAGGATCGCCTCCGTGGCCAGGTTCATCGCGTTTATTGGGTGCACGTTGAACCCCTGGCCCGTCACGTAGACCAGGGGGACCCGAACGCCCTCCGGGGCGAACCTCTCGAAGAGCTCCGGCTTCCTGCAGAGCTTCATGTACTCCAGATCAGCCTTCAGGTCATCTATCAGCTGCCTCATCGCGATCTCATTTCCCCTGACCCTCTCAAACCTCCTCAGTGTGTTCTCGACATCCCTGAGCAGGGAGTAGCATTCCCCATCGGTCCCGCTCCCATCCCTGAGCTCATGGCAGAGGGTTGAGATCGCGATTAGTGCGAGCAGGAGCGCGAGCGGGAGCCTGATCCTCATCGAGCTGGAGTGAGGGGGCAGGTAAAAAAGCCTGAGACCGGTAAGCTTATAAACCGGTTCATCAATGTACCAGTGTATGTTCAGGCACATCCACGGGCTCATGCTCGACGCCCTACTCGCCCATCCGGAGGGGCTCTCGCTCAACGCCCTGGCCAGGCTGCTCAGGGGAAGGGCGGCCAGATCCGTCGTGCTCAGGGAGGTAAGGGGGCTCTCGGAGATGGGCCTGGTCAGCATAGTCAGGGATGAGAGGCACAGGCAGAGGAGGATAGTCAGGCCGGAGAGGGAGGTTGCTGAGTTGATGGAGAGGTTCAGGGAGCTCAGGCCATCCAACTTCGAGGAGGCCCTGAGGAACATACCGAGGATGCTCCTCCTGCTGAGGGAGGTCAAGGGGAGATCCGGAGGGCACCTCGTCGAGTACCTCAAGTACAGGATGAGGGAGGACTTCTCCCACATCCTAGAGGTGATCGTTTGAGCGACAGGATCGTCCTCAGGGTCGCCAGCCTTGAGGAGGCCATCAGACTCTTCATGGAGCTTCAGAGGAGTCATCCGCTGAGCTCGATAGAGGTGTACGTCCATGGAAGTGGTGATAACGAGCGATAGGACGATGATCACCAACCACCACGGGAAGGAGTTCATCGGCTTCATGACCACGTCACCACCGCTATTCCTGCCGGAGGCCATCTGGATGAAGCTCGCTGCCCCGAAGATGAGGGTCAACGGGGAAGGAGAGCCATGGCAGGCCCCATACGGGCTCAGGAAGATAGAGGCGGCCTTGCTGGACGCTGGCATAGAGGCGGCCGTGATAGATCCGGATCACCTCATGAAGCACCAGGAGGCGAGGGTCGTGGCCATAGGGCACCACGACTTCTTCGCGCTCGGCCCTCCGAGCAGCGAGTGGTGGGTCCTCACCAGGAGGGAGCCCGTGAACGCGAGGAGCTTCAGGAGGCTCATGGAGAGCGGAGCCATGGAGCGCTTCAGGAGGAAGGGGGCTAAGATAATAGTCGGAGGACCCGCCGCCTGGCAGTGGCTCTACAGGCCCGAGCTCATGGAGAGGTGGGGGATCTCAACGGTCATAGACGGTGAGGCGGAGAGGGCGGTGGTGAGGATAGTCAGAATGGCCCTGGAGGGCGAGGAGCTTCCCAGGTTCGTGCAGGTGGGCCTGGATGAGATCCCCTCCCTTGAGGAGATCCCCCTCATAAGGAAGCCCTCTGTCAACGGGTTGGTCGAGATCTCCAGGGGATGCCCGAGGGGGTGCAGGTTCTGCTCGGTCACCCTGAGGCCGCTCAGGCACTACACGCTCGACATGATATCCAGGGAGATTGAAGTCAACATGAGAGCTGGGGTGAGGGGCGTCATACTCCACTCCGATGACGTGCTGCTCTACGGTTCAAATGACATCTATCCGAACGAGAAGGCTCTCATAAGGCTTCATGAGCTGGTGAGGAGCAAGAACTCATCCTCAGTCGCCTGGAGTCACTTCAGCCTCTCCGCGGTGAAGTACGCTGAGGAGAGCTTCGGGCTGATAAGCAGGATAAGCGGCATGCTGGGGGACGATTACAAGGGGGTTGAGGTGGGGATAGAGACGGGCAGCCCCAGGCTGGCCGAGAGGATAATGCCGGCCAAGGCCAAGCCCTATGACGTCAGGGAGTGGAGGCAGGTCGTGATAGATGCCTTCTCGATAATGCACGAGGCCAAGATAATACCTGCAGCCACCCTCATAACAGGGCTACCGGAGGAGAGGCCGGAGGATACTATAGCCTCAATAGAGCTCGTTGAGGACCTGAGGGATTTTAGAAGCCTCATAGTGCCGATGTACTTCGTCCCCATGGGTCTGCTCAGGGGAGAGAGCTGGTACGACAGGGAGCCGACCGAGGAGCAGCTGGAGCTCATGAGGGTCTGCCTGAGGCACGACCTGAGGTGGGTCGAGGACATAGCGAGGTGGTACATGAGGGACCTCAACCCGCTCGCCAGGTACCTTCTCTCGCTCTTCCTCTCCATCCTGAGGGTAGCTAGCAGGAGGTTCTTGGAGCCTCAGGAGATGAAGATCAAGGCCTAGCCGCCCCCTCGGGATGCTTGTATATCTTCGAACCCATGAGCGTGTTGTTGGGGAGCATTACCACGCTCCCATCCTCCCTCTCGATTATCGTGAACATCGTGGTCACCTCCCTGATGACTCCAGTCTCCCCAGCAACGGTGACCCTGTCTCCCACTGAAATGGGCCTGGAGATCAGGACCAGGAGGCCGGCCACAGCCTGGCCTATGACCTGCTGGCTTGCGCTGCCGACGACTATGCCGAGGAACCCGCCCAAGGCCACGCCGGCGGCCCCTCCGGCCACACCCCCAGCTATGGCCGAGATGAGGGCGATCATCCCCAGGACCCTGACCAGGCTCCTGATGGAGAGCGATGTCTCCTCGCCGTGCCTTATCCTGGCCGACCAGTAGGCGAGCTCGGAGATGGACCTGACTACCATGTAGCCCAACAGGAGGGTCAGGCTCACAGCTATGTAGGTGCCGTACCCCTCAACGAGCTTCCCGAACTCGGGGAGGAGTGATGGCACGGTCACGAATATGAGCGAGTGAGTCAGCAGGTATGCTGAGACCCATAGGATGAGGGAGAGTAGGCTCCTCAGCCCACCGCTCAATTTGATCCCTCCGCTAACTTTCCTTGAACCTCCACTCCCTTATACCCGTGAACCCGCTCAGCAGGCCCACTATCCTGTAGTTCAGGCTGTCGGGGGAGTCAGCGTATTCGATCCAGCTGGCCTTCAGGAGCCTCCTGAGCTCCTCCAAGATCCCGCTCCTGATGCTTGAGCTCATCGAGTAACCCGTGTTCACGACACTCCCCCTCTCATCCACGTCATAAACTAGGCTGATCAGAAGGTAATCGTAACCCTCTGGGACTTCCTTCGGATCAGCGGAGTGGTTCTCCTCCCACCTGATCCTGCTCCTCGGCGTCAGGATGATCCCTCTGCTGGAAGACCAGGCGTAGAGCAGGTCGAGCCTGTAGGCCCTCAAGGAAGGCACCTGCGGGGGAGGAAGTGAGAGGATAAAAAGGTTCGTGTAGGGACGCGAGAATCCGCGTGATAACCATCCTGGCAATATGATCGATTCTTCCTCATTCAGACCTGGCTGCCGAAAGGCATCGCTTGCTCACCCTGAATCCCTCCCGCTCACCTGATCGCTCCTCCCTACCCCCCAGCTGGGGCGAACCCATCGGCCACCGGTCCGCCCTCGATGATGCCCCGGCTCTGGACATCTGCTCCTCCCTGATGCGCAGGAGCTCATCTGAACCAGCATCCCCCTCGGCTGGGAGGGAGGAAGCCCTGGGTGCCCGGGGCCGATCGCATGGATTCGCGATGCTATAAGCCCCTCAAGCGCCTCCTCCTGAGCAGCATGGGGAGGGCGACCACAATCATGATCAGCAGGAGCGATATAATCGCCATTGGCATCCAATCCGGCTGAGGGCTCTCAGAAGGAGTGGGTTGGGGCTGGGTCGTTTCCCCCGTCCCGCTTGCCGTGATGATCGTCTCCTCGGGGAACGAGATCGCCTCAGATTGCCTCGGAGCTCCTTGCTCGTACGCTCCGATGTCGTAACCGGAACCAAAGGGTCTTCTCGCTCCATCGAGGTCCACGCTCAGGCTGACCTCCACGCCCGAGTCCACAGCGGGGCTCCCATCCCTCAGGTGGTAGTCGCCCCTGCTCCCGAATCCGGGCCTCACGAACATGGGGTCCCCGTATAGTTGGCCCTCCCCAGCTCCCCCACGTCAGCGGGTATTCGCTCCCAGGGAAGTGGAAGAGGCATCCCTCGAAACTGAACTCCACACCATCCCTGATGAATATCGGTGAGTCAGGTCCCCTCGCGCTGAATATGGTGTTCATGACGATGAGCCTTATGGGGACGTTGTAGTCGTACTGAACGGTCATCAGGTAGTTGTTTCCCACCTGATCGTCCACCGTGACTCCTGTTATCTCGAAGGTCCCCGGCCTCTCCGAGTCTATCACTATGGGAGCCCATGGGGTTGTCTCGGCGCTCCCATCCCCCCTCCCGTAGATCAGGGTGTTCTCGATCCTGCTCCCCGGCCCCCAGAGCTTCACCCCATCGGCGAAATTGTTGGCGACTATGCACTCCTGCACATAAGTGTTTTCCGCCTTGGAGTCTATCCCGTCCCCCCTGTTGTGCTCCACCAGGGTCCTAGCTATCTCCACGGGCCCCCGGCTCGGCTCTATCCCGAAGCCGTCCGGCCTGTCGTAGGGGGAGGGGCCCGGGCCACCCTGATAGTAGTGGCCCGAGTATGCGAGATAGCAGTCGCTCACGATCACGTTCCTCCATCCCCCCTC
>MAIU01000073.1 GCA_003344655.1 Candidatus Korarchaeota archaeon NZ13-K | reverse complement strand
CCTTCAGGCTTTCCGCAAACCTCTGAGCCCCTCCCTTGGGGAAGTATCCGCCGTGGAGGTAGTAAGAGACTACTGCTGTCAGTGCGCTGCTGGCCGGCGTTTCATCGGGTTTGGTCCCTAAATAGCCAAGGAGAGCACATAGCAGTGATTTTAAGTCCTCATTGACGAAGAATTCATCGAGTTTTTGTTTATACGTCTTGTTCATCCAGTCGTAGAAGTGGGGGTGCTCCTTCGGATAATCTAGGAGCTTCTTAGACCCGAAGACCTTGACTATTAGCTCAGCAGGCAGAGGAACTCCGTAAATCTCCGATTCCCTGTAGCACTCCTCATAGGCCCTCTTGGCCTCATCGAAGAACGCCTGAATGTTCTTCCTTTCCTCCGGGAAAATCTCCGACAGGACCCTCATGAACCCCTCCAGGTCGCTCGCATCGATCTCCCTCCCCCTGAAGATGTACCTGATCCTGTTCCTCACGAAGAGCTCATCCCTTTCAAGGCCGAGTTCCCTGAGAAGATAGCTCACCGGCCCCTTCTCCCAGAGCCCGCTCACGTTCTCCACTCCCGTGTTGAAGACGAATCCCCTCCTCCTGAAGGAGGAGCAGTATCCCCCGACCTGGTAGTGCTGCTCCAGGACCAGGACCTTGTAGCCCCTCCTCGAGAGCAGGGCCCCGCAGGTCAGTCCCCCTATGCCGGAGCCGACTATTATCACGTCGTATTCGTTCTCCCCCTTGGGCCTCCTAGGATTCACATCAACCCTCCAATCGTACCTCCTGAACTCCCTGGAGACCAGGTGGGCCGGCGCCATCAGGGGGAAGATCACCGAGAAGGCTATGCCCAGCGCGATCAGGAAGTTTGAGACCAATATGTTGAGGGGGACATCAAGGAGCAGGAAGATGACCGCGTTTGACATGAAGATGATCGCCCATATCCCGGTGATCACGCTGTTAATCATGAGAAAGGATTTCTCCCTCCAGTATATCTCCGGATAATCCCTCATCGATACCTGGAGCGTGTAGGGCCTCTTCACCACCAGCGAGAGGATCGCCATCAGGGAAAGGGTGAGGTAGCCTAGAGGGCCGCTCTCCTGCACGAAGAGGTCCAGGCCGAGGATGAACGTCGCGAAGGAGGCCGCGCTGAAGTAGAGGAGGGAGGTCAAATCCATCGGATTGAAGGCCCTCGCTCGAATCTGAGGAATGATGAGGATAGCGGATATCAGGAGGGAGATCATCACACCGTACCCTTGGCCCATGCCGCAGAGGATCCAGTACACGATCCATGGAACGAAGGAAATGAGCATGTAGACCATGCCAGGGACTCTCCTCGGCATGAATTATCCTCCCATCGAGATCTCACCGCTGAAGGCGCCTGAAGGTTATAAGCGATGCTTCCCGGCTCTCTCACAAGCCTCTGCCGTCGCGATGACTCGCGCTTCAGCCGGATGATGAGCGAAGGAGGATTGCTGACATCTCCAGATGAAAATTCATAACATTTCATGGAGGCTGGGCTCTCAGTGCTCATTCCCCGTCAACCGGGAAGGGTTTAAGGGATCCAGAACGATTAAATTTAAGGGAGCGCCGCTAGTGATCGGAGGTGCTGTGATGCAAGAGGAGGTCCTGATAGCCACATTCATAAACATAATAATAGCGCTAATAGTGGCTTGGATAATAATATCCTTCCTCAGGGCGGCTTTGAGGGTGGTCAGGGAGTATGAGAGGGCGGTCATCTTCAGATTGGGCAGGTTGATCGGGGCGAAGGGTCCTGGGCTGATATTCCTCATCCCCTTTGTGGACAAGCCCAGGGTAGTTGACCTGAGGCTGCTCAGCTTCGACATACCGAGACAGAGGATAATAACGAAGGATAACGTCACCGTCGACGTCGATGCTGTCGTTTATTACAGGGTCATCAACCCGATAGATGCCGTGGTCAAGGTGCAGGATTACATAACCGCCTCCAACTTCATAGCTCAGACCACTCTGAGGGACGTCGTCGGTCAGGTGGAGCTCGACGAGCTACTGACCAGGAGGGATGAGCTCGGCAAGAGGATCCAGACGATAGTCGATGAGGTGACGGAGGGTTGGGGGATAAAGGTCACCCAGGTGGCGATAAGGGACGTGGTCCTCCCGGAGGAGATGCTGAGGGCCATAGCCAAGCAGGCGGAGGCGGAGAGGGAGAGGAGGGCGAGGGTCATAATGGCCGAGGGGGAGCTCATGGCCGCTCAGAAGATGGCCGAGGCCGCCGAGTTCTACGCGAGGAACCCGCACGCGATGAGGCTCAGGGAGCTTCAGACGTGGGTTGAGATAGCGAGGGAGAGGAACATGGTGATAATAACTGAGGGAGGGCCCTCCCCTCTCGCTTACGCCATAGCTGCAAGGAAGGAGGAAGGGAAATGAGGACAGCCGGGCTCCTCATCCTCCTCCCGTTTTTAGCCCTGCTGATCTGCCCCCTTCAAGCGGATGCCGGAAACAGGGTGCTGGTGACGAACGTCACGGGCTACATCTCACCAGCCACCGTGGAGCAGGTGAAGCTAGCCGTGGCCACGGCCGAGAGTGGGTACGATGCTCTGGTGCTCCAGATAAACACCTTCGGTGGGCAGGCGGACGCGACCTTCAGCGTGGTTGAGGTGATCCTCTCCTCAAAGGTTCCCGTCATAGGCTACGTCTACCCCCAGGGGAGCCAGGCCCTCTCCGCTGGCACCTACATACTGATGGCCACGGACTACGCGGCAATGTCACCTTACTCCACCATAGGATCCGCCCAGCCCGTCGTGGGCTACACCCCGCTCAACGAGTCGAAGTACCTGAACGCCTACTCGGCCAAGATGAGGAGCTACGCTGCGATGCACGGCAGGAATGAGACAGCAGCTGAGCTCCTGGTCAGAGCGAACGTCAACCTGATGGCTGAGGAGGCGCTCAGAGCGCACTTGATAGAGGCTGTTGAGCCCTCACTGGAATCCCTCCTGCAGAGGGCCAACGGCAGGGTGGTCAGGAGGGGGGAGGTGACGTTCAACCTCTCCGTCTACCCGGCATCCGTGGAGTACCTCCCGACGAGCCCCAGGGTCGAGATAATGAGGTACCTGTCGGACCCCCTCCTCTCCAGCGTGCTCTTCAGCATAGGGTTCATGATGCTTATAGTGGGCATCTCATCCCCCGGCTGGGGGGCTGAGCTGGCGGGCATAGTCCTCATACTCCTTGCCGTGGCCGGGATGGGCGTCAGCGTGGACCTGGTGAGCCTGATACTGCTGGCCATAGCGGCATCTCTCTTCATAGCGGAGATGAAGAAGGGTCTCCACGGGCTGGGTGCCATCTCCTCAACAGCCCTGCTCGTGCTGGCGATCCTCCTCATGGTGGGGAGCCCCTGGAGGCCTACGCTCGTCTCCTTCAACTGGATGATCGAGACCATCCTGAAGCTCGTGGTCTCCGTCGGGGGAGTGGGGCTGATCATATCATTCATATTCGTCAAGGCCATAGCGTCCATCCTGAGGAGGGGGCCCGTCAGCTGGCTGCCCACCGGCAAGGGGGTGGCCGTCGACGACATACCTCCGGGTGGGGTCGGCTACATAAGGATATCGGGTGAGCTATGGAGGGCCACCTCGGATGAGGAGGTAAGGAGCGGGGACGCCGTCGAGGTCATAGGCAGGAGGGACAGCATTCTCCTAGTGAGGAAGGTGAGGCAGCAATAGAGGTAAATTGGATTAAAAAATGAGGGACGCGGGAGATTTCACTCCGGAGGAAGCACTTTCCAAGCTAGATCTATGTCTATGCCCTCCTTCCTCCATCTCCACCTCCAGTAGTAATACCAGAGGGCTCCGAATATCCAGAGGCCTAGGAACCAAGCTACAGCCAATTCAGTGACGCCCTCAAGCCCTGGGTTTGTGTAGAAGAAGTAGAGGAGGATCCCTATGTAGGTCAGATCTATTATGCCGCCTATCGTGATCAGCGGTATGGGGCCTATCCTCCAGTTCTTGTACGGTGAGGTCTCCCATATTGATCTGACGCTCTTCCTGAACGGGAATATCGTGGCCGCTATGGCCGTCACTCCCCATATCGAGACGCATTCTGTGGCAGTGACGGCGAGGCCCGCGAACCACTCGGGGAAGAGGGAGTAGAGGGCTATGCCTATCTCGCTCGTGAGGAATATGAATGTGAGGTTCTTGACCGGGGATGCCCACTTAGGGTGAACCTCGGAGAACCACTTCGGCCCCATCCTGTCCATGCCCCAAGCCACGACTATCCTGCTACCAGCCACGTAGGACATTGGTATCCATATGTAATCGGCTAAGATCAGGCTGAGAGCCGCTAGGGCTGCTATGAGAGCACCCAAGGAGTTGCTGGTGTCTATGAATACCCTCGTGATCCCCACGTAGTTCGCCGGGAAGGGCATGTTGTATCCATCGAGCCCTTTGTTGTCGGCCACGGCCAGGGCCCTCATGAAGTCGGTTCCCAGCAGGTTCGGATATATCAGTGAGAAAATCGTTACTATGATTCCAGGAACTATTATTGCCCCGTACTGGGCCGCCATTATGTTCCTCTGGGGTCTCTTCACCTCACCACCTATCACGTTAACGGCCCAGCCGTAGTGGGCCCACCAGGAGTTCACCACCATCAGGCCCAGGGTCCCGAAGAGCAGGGGCATGGTCGGATTGAAGACATCCGGGCCGAGTTTTTGGCCGCCTCGATCATCCCCTGGTAATCAAGGGAGCCGTATTTGGAGGCCATGGCGTTCCAAGCCGCTACGAACTCCTCATGGGAGTGCATCCCCAGAATCAGGGCCACGAGCCCCAGGGTTATGAGTGAGAGCGTCAGCACGGTCTTCTGGTGCAGGAGATACCATCTGAGCCCGTAGAATGTGAAGAGGTAGCCCAAGAGGTTCACTATGGTAGCGACTATGAACATGCCCACAGGCGACCTCACTCATTCAGCAGCTCCTTGCATGTCGAGCATGCCGAAGAGTGTTGTCAGACCTGGATCGGCCACCCAGGGCGCCAAGATCACTATCCAAAGCCACCAGATGAAGTAATCGCCGACACTAACGGCCATTCCCACCGCGGGATGTATTATTCTGGTGTTGTATACGTAGCATCCGCCGCTCCTGGGCATGGAGGCCCCCAGGATGCCCCAGACCAGGGCGACGCCGGGTAGCGTGAAGAGCAGGCTCAAGGCCACCGAGCCGAGCAGATCGCCAGAGGGGAAGAGGAAGACCCCCCAGCTGAGGAGCATCCATATTGCTATGGCCGGTCCCTGATTGAGGAAACCGAACGCGAATGCATCTAAAAATCCGGCTTCCCTGACCAGGCCGCTCGCCTTCCTCGCGAAGACCTCCCTGGGTACTATCTCCTCTCCCATGAGAGGCACCGGGCGGATGCCTCATTTCCTTAATTTAAAAGTGTTATGGTAATATTTTAACTGAATATTGCCATTAAATGATATTATTTGTGTTATTATTTCAGAGATTAATCAAAGG
>MAIU01000072.1 GCA_003344655.1 Candidatus Korarchaeota archaeon NZ13-K | reverse complement strand
GAGGCTGAGCTCAGCCTCAGAGCCGTATATAAGTACGAGGTCTTGAGGGAGAGGATACTGAGCAGGGCTCCTGTGACGGAGGAGATCGCTAGGATCCTTAGGGCTCGGGGTTTCGAGGTTATGAGCCCAAGGGAGGTGCTGGGCCTCTCCGGCATAGTCCACAGGTTCTCCATGTCCGCGAGGATGGGGGGTGATGAGCACCTGGTCGACGTCGTGCAGGGGGAGGGGCAGGTGGGCGAGGACAAGGTTCTGTCGCTCTTCGGCAAGATGGTGGACTCCCAATCGACCGAGGCCACCCTTGTAGCTATTCCCAGGGCCAGCGAGGGGGCAAAGGCCCTGGCCAGGAGCTTCAACATAAACCTGATAGAGGCCGAGAGTCCCGAGGATGCGGCATCGAAGATATCCGAGCGCCTGATCGGACCCAAGAGGAGGGAATCCATAAGCCTCGAGCGGTGATTTAGCTAAGCTGAGCTCCGATCCATGAGGAAGATGGAGCGATGCTGGGAGGTGCAGCGTGACCCGACAGCTTATAATATTCCCCCACGACACGGGAGGGTGAGCCCCTCGAGATCCAAGGCCCTCGCGCTCCTGGACCTCATGGTGAAGGGGTACCTGAGGGAGATAGCCCCCCGCTACGACCCGGCTACGGGCTATGACTACTGCGCCCCCCTCAGGGACCTGGGGATCGTTCCCTGTGAGGAGGCAATGAAGATAATCGGGGAGCTAGTTGAGATAGGGGTCCTCAGGAGGGAGATCCATGACAGGGTGGCCTCCTGCTCGAGGTGCGGCTCTGAGGTCCTCCTGGTGAGGGCCAGGTGCCCCTACTGCGGATCCCTCAGGTTCCAAAGTAGCGTCGTGATGGAGCATCTGCTCTGCGGCTACGTGGGCCTCGAGGCTGAGTTCCTAGCCCAGTCGGGGAGGCTCCTTTGCCCCAAGTGCGGTAGGGAGCTGAGGGAGCTGGGGAGGGACTTCATCAGGGTGGCGGATGTCCAGAGGTGTGAGGAGTGCGGTGAGGTCTTCTCGGTCCCCTCCCTCAATTACGAGTGCCTAAAATGCGGATATGAGAATAAGTGGACGGAGTTGAGGACGAAGGAGGTTCACAGATATGTTGTCGTTCCCGGGAGCATTACCGTGCAGATCCCGACCATGAGGCTCTATGAGGAGATCAGGAGCATGCTCTCCCGGGATTACGAGGTCCTGGGGCCCCATGTGGTCATGAGGGGATCCTCCGGGGTTGATCTGGAGTTCGACGTGGTCCTGAGGAGGCCGGGAGAGGGGTCCGTGGCCGCCGTGGTGGAGGTCGCGGATGAGCTGGATGAGGAGAGGCTCATGGCCATATTCTCCAAGGCCTATGACGTGGGAGCCGGGAGAGTTGTGGTGATCCACAGGGGGGAGGTGAGGGAGCCAGTGGCCAGGCTGGCATCGAGCCTCGGGGTGAGACTGGTTAGGCTCGAGGGAGTGGAGCGCACCCTGGAGGAGGTTCTGAGGTCCCTGGGGGAGGGAGCTTGAGGACCATCTACATGACCCTCTCCCTGATCTACCTCAACCTGATCCTGATACCGATCCTCACAGGGGGGCTTCTCTCCCTGGTGTCCTTCTGCACGGCCGTCCTGATATCATCGTACTTCATCGCGCACGCAGCGTTCTTCAGATCGGAGAGGCCCAGCTACCTTGGGGAGAGGTCCCTCCCCTTCCTCCTACTGGTCCTCCCGTTCCTCCTCTCCCTCACTCTCTCCTACGACATTCAGAGCAGGTTTGAGAGGTTCCTGTACAGCTTCCTAGCCTTCGGTCTGGCCACGATAACCTGGCACTACATGCTGCTGATCCCCCTGGCCGTTCACTACAGGAACCTGGAGGAGAGGGAGAGGGGAAGGCCCCTCCTCCACAGGCCCCTCGTCAGCGTGATAATACCGGCTAGGAACGAGGAGAGGGTGATAGACTACACAATAAGATCTGTTCTGGAGTCCGATTATGAGCCTAAGGAGGTCATAGTCGTCGACGATGCCTCAACGGACAGGACGTTTGAGGTGGCCTCCAAGTACCAGGGTCCGAGGTTCAAGGTGCTGAGGAAGGAGATCGGGGGGATGGGGAAGGCCAGGGCCCTCAACTTCGGCCTCAGGTTCGCGAAGGGGGATGTCATTGTGTTCATAGATGCTGATACGATAATCAGCAGGGAGGCGATAACGGAGCTCGTCAGGAAGCTTCAGGATCCAAACGTCTCCGCGGTGGCCGGTAACGTCATGGTGAGGAACAGGGTCAACCTGATAACGAAGCTCCAGGCGATCGAGTACATAGCCACATTTCACCTCTTCAGGAAGGGCCTAAGCGTCCTAGGGGCGGTTCCAATAATATCGGGAGCCCTGGGGGCCTTCAGGAGGAGCGTGCTCGAGGCCACAGGATTTTACGATGCAGACACCCTCACTGAGGACTTCGACGTCACAGTTAAGGCCCTCAAATCCGGGAGGGTGGTTCAGGCGAGCTCATATGCCGTGGCCTTCACGGAGGTGCCCGAGGATCTGAGGAGCCTCTACAGGCAGAGGTTGAGGTGGTACAGGGGGGCATTCGAGGTCCTGCTCAAGCACAGGGACGTCTACGCCTATCGTTCCGGCTTCGGTCACCTCAGGGCCCTCGACTTCCCGCTGATAATAATAAACAACCTCCTCATCCCCATTATAGACTTCCTGGCGATGATATCGATAGCCCTGGCCATCCTTAGGGGACTCATAATCCCGCTGATCATTCAGATATTGCTCTTCTCAACTCTACAGATCCTGATAACGCTGATAGCGCTTCAGATAGCGGGAGAGAGGGAACTCTCGCTCGCGGTGGTCCCGCTTTTCGCCCTAGGCTACAAGCAGTTCCATGAGGTGCTGATGCTCAAGTGCTTCCTAGACGTAATATACGCCAGGCTGAGGGGGAGGAGCTTCGGCTGGACGTTCGTGGAGAGGAGGGGATTGGAGGAGAGAGTGAGGCTCTGATCTTGCAAGCTTTTTTTAAGGTTACCAGGGGCCCGGGCCCATGCTCAAGGGTATAGGGGGCGACGCCTTCATACTCCCCGGAAGTCCAGCCACGCTTTTTGTCGGATCCCCTTCGGGCTTCTACGTCATAGACCCGGGCTGCCCCGAGGGGAGGAGGGCTGAGATAGAGGGGCAGGGGAAAATAGAAGCTGTTCTGATAACCCACTCCCACTCCGATCACGTGCTCGCAGCCAGGGGCTTGAGGAGCGAGTCAGGCATCTACGCACCTCTCCACGAGCTCCCCTTCATCGAGTCCCCCGAGCTCAGGGAGGCAACTACGTTCGGCGGCTACGCCCCCTGGAACCTGATATTCCACGTGGAAGCTTTGCCCGTGAGCGTGAACGTCCCCTTCAGGCTCCCCTTCAGGATAGATCGCATAGAGGCCCTGAGCCTGCCCGGTCACACCTTCGGCCAGGTTGGCTACCTCACGGACTCGGGCATACTCTATGCCGCTGACTCCATCTTCGGCGATAAGCTGCTGAAGAGGGTGGTTATCCCGTACTTCCTTGACTTTGAAGCAGCCTTGAGGACTCTGGAGTGGTTGAGAGATCACATTAAGGACTTCGAGAAGGTGGTGCCATCCCACGGCCCTGTTGTTGAGGGGAGGAGGGCCATGGAGCTGGTTGAGGAGAACCTGAGGGCGCTGGAATCCATAAGGGAGGGGGTGATATCAGCTCTCAGGGCCAGGGAGCTCACGGTGGAGGAGCTGACGTTCAGGATGCTTGCTGAGGGAGGGGCTGAGCTAACTCCGAGCTCTGTTATACTCGGCGCAGTGACCATCAGATCCCTCCTCTCCAGGCTCTATGAGAGGGGCATAGTTGATGTCCGGGCGATTGAGAGGGGGATCGTCTGGGCCCTCAGGGGCTAGATCAGCAGAACCTCCTCAGGACTTCCATGACCACGCTCACGGGGTCCTCGCATACACTGAGGAATTTCCAAGCCCTCTCCTTGAGGTTGCCAGCCTCCCACTCCTCCCTAGCCCTTCTATAGGTCTCCACAACATCTGATGGACCAGCTTTGAACATGAGGCCGGCTTTCATCAGCAGGCCGCTCACACAGGGTTCCTCCCTGGGGAGGAGAGATATTGATGGTACCCCTAGCAGGGCCGCCTCTCTTGCCATGGTGCCCCCGCCGGAGATGACCCCGGCCGACCTGGCTATGAGGGAGAGGCCGTCGAGGCTTGCCCTCACAACCTCCCCCGAGGGGAGCTCGATGAATCCATCCCTCCTCACCCTGAGGATCGGTATCCCGAGGTCCCCAAGCCTCCTCACGGCCACCTCGAATGCGGGATCCTCCCTGAGGTAGTGAGAGGCCACAGGAGGTTCCCTGACGATTATGTAGCCACCCTCATCCAGTCCAAGATCATATCTAGTGAACTCGCCCCCCTCCAGGTAGTCCAGGACGTGGGAGATCTCGAAGACTCCCCTGAACCTCACCGTCTCCCCGTAGGTCGGGCCGGAGAAGCACTCCGGCACTATCGAGACGGTCGCCAGGGGGAAGGTGAGCTTCGTGACGACGTGGGGCGACAGATCGTTATCGTTCATGGCCACCAGGGGTATGCCAAGGCCGAAGGCCACCCTGGCCTGCTCAACTGAGCCCTTCGATACTGCTGCACATGGCTCCTCTCCCTCGAGCAGGAGGGCCAGGGCCTCGACCCTCTCAGCGTACCTGAGCAGCTTCTCACGATCGCTCGCCCCCCACTCCCCCACGGGCGCGATGCTCATTCCTGGCAGCATCTTCCCCAGGAGCTCCACCAGGGAACCCTTCCTCCTGGTCGTCAGGAGGACCGGGCCCCTGTACCTGCTGAGGAACCTCCTCCAGAACCTGGCGTGAGCCTCGTTGACCACATCTATCCAGAGCTTCCTCAAGCGAGCCCACCCTGAAGGGGAAGGGCCAGAGAGAAGGTTATCGCAAGGCTCAGCAGGGTGGCCGGCACCAGGTACCTGTAGACCCCGGAGTACCTGGCACCGTAGTACTCGAGCGTCAGGACCAGGCAGAGGTGAACGGGTGAGAGCATGACCCCGAAGTAACCGCCAGCGTAGCTCGTGAGAAGGTATATGTCCTTTATACCCGATGAGGTGCCTATTATCGTGCTGAGGAGCGGCAGGGCCGTGCCAGTGTACACGTACTCGCCCGCCGTGGTGACCCCTATCACGAATGTTATGAGGAAGCAGAGGGGGAGGGGAGGTATGTTCCTGGAGGTCATGAAGCGGTAGAGGGCCTCGGCGGCCCTGCTATCGTAGACGTACTGGGTGAACATGGTCACCGCTAGGACCACCGCCAGTATCTTGATCGAGAAGGCGAACTTCAGCCCCTCCTTCAAGTCCTTCCTCTCTGGCCTCGCGTAGAGGGTCACGATCACGGCGGTGAGGAGGAGGGAGATGTCCACGGGGAGCCTGAGGAAGAAGATGAGGAATATGATCAGGATGAAGGGCCAGAAGTATATGAGGTACCTGC
>MAIU01000071.1 GCA_003344655.1 Candidatus Korarchaeota archaeon NZ13-K | reverse complement strand
CCTCGGATGGGCTCCCTGGCTCCAGAGGCTCGCGGCCGAGAACCTGGTGGAGGTGTACACATGGTCCATAGGAACCGCGAGCTGGTGGTTCAGGGAGGTGGCCTCTGGGAGGCCGGGGCTCATCACCAGGGTGGGTCTGGGAACTTTCCTGGATCCCAGGCAGGACGGCTGCTATCTGAATGAGCTGGCGAGGGAGAGGAGAACATGCCGCAGTGAGGTTATTGAGATAGGGGGAAGGGAGTACCTCCTCTACTCCGCGCCGAAGCCCGATGCCGCCCTGATTAGAGCGACAACATCGGACGAGCTGGGGAACCTCTCCATGGAGAGGGAGGGCATCCTGGGCACCGTTCTGGGGATAGCTCAGGCGGCCAAGTCGAACGGGGGAATTGTGATAGCTCAGGTCGAAAGGATGGCGAGATTCGGATCGATCAGACCCAAGGAGGTTCAGGTACCAGCTCCCCTGGTTGATCGAGTGGTCATCTCTCCCCCTGAGTACCACTGGCAGACATACTCCATCCACTACGACCCCAGGATAAGCGGTGAGGTCATACCCCCGAGGGGATCGCTCCCCTCCCTGGAGCTCAGCGACAGGAAGGTTATAGCCAGGAGGGTCGCTTTAGAGCTTGTGAGGCTGGCCGAGGAGAAGGGCAGACCCCTATTCGTGAACTTCGGCATAGGGATACCGGCGCTCGTTCCGGCGGTCATAGAGGAGGAGGGCCTCTCTGATATCCTCCTGACAAGCATAGAAGCCGGACCTATCGGAGGGATAGCCCTCACCGAGGCCGATTTCGGCGTGGCCATGGGCCCCTTCGCCATAATGCCGATGCCGGACATGTTCACCAACTACGAGGGCGGAGTGATAGATGCCTCCTCCCTGGGGTTCATGCAGGTGGACTCCGAGGGGAACGTTAACCCTTCCTTCATCCCCGGGAGGATCACGGGGCCCGGTGGGTTTCCGGTCATAGCCTCGGGCTCCCCCAGGCTCTACTTCGCTGGGGGGTTCACGGCGGGTAAGAGGAGGATCAGGGTAGGAGGAGGCGTCATTAGGATAGAGCAGGACGGAGATATCATAAAGTTCGTCAGGAGGGTTCATAAGATCGCGTTCAACGGAAGGATGGCTCGTGAGGAAGGTAAGGAGGTGATCTACATAACTGAGAGGGCTGTTTTCAGGCTCTCAGATGGTATCGTACTTGAGGAGGTGGCCCCGGGAGTTGATCTGGAGAGGGAAGTGCTGGGAAGGATGGATTTCGAGCCCAAGGTGTCCAGCAAGCTGGAGGAGATGGATGCGAGGATATTCAGGGAGGAAAAAATGAACCTGAGGGAGGAGATAAGGATCGTTTGACCTATGGTAAGCTGGCCTCCAGGGCCGGGGGCTTGCCCTCCCTCATCAGCTTGACCCTCAGTCCCCTCTCCCTTAGCCTCCTGAAGGCATCCTCATCGCCTAGGTAGGCGAAGGCCCCCTTCCTCTCAGCCAGGCTCAGCACCGCGGAGATCTCCTCATCATAACCCTCGACCGTCAGCTCCTTGGGAGCCCTCTCCACAATTATGCTCCTACCGATGAAGTAGCTCTCCAGCATCCTCATCAGGCTTTGATCCCTGGCGACCTTGTTGAAGGTCTCGTTCGGTATGTATATCTCGTACCTCCTCGCAAGGTCATCCAGCTTGCCCCTCCCCGCCGCTATCCTGAGGGCAGCGTAATCCATGACTATCGCCTCCCTCCCCCTCCTCCTGTAAGCCAGCAGGACCGGTATAATGAGCAGGGGGAGTAGGAAGATCCACATGGGAATCTCCGGTAATTTCAGCTCCAGGGCCGGGAATATGGATTTCTGCTTCGCTTCGAACCTAACAATCGTGCTCTTCTGCTTCCCGAATCCTGTTAGGAAGACGTCAACCCTTCCGGAGGTGACCGTGTCAGCGGCAGGCTCCACATCGAAGGTTATCTCGACGCTCCTGCCCTTAGATATGCTGAGAGTCCAGCTGAGGACGTTCTCATTGACCTCCACCCTAGCCTGAGTGCTGCTGGATCTGACGCTCCCAGGAACGTATTTTATCGATGCGTTGAGGTTCGCCACGACCTTGACCTCTTGCGCCCCAGTGGGGCTGGTCAGGATTATCCTCACGGTCCCCTTCCTCCCGGAGGAGGAGCTCGAAACATCCAAGTCAACGAGCTCCGGGGCCTGCTGCACGGGGGCGGGCTGCGAGATGACCTCCTTCGGCTTGACCGATATGATGACGCTGTCCTTAGCCCCGGCGGCGGTGGCCACGACATTGTAGCTGCCAGCCACGGCCACGAGCTTGGCCAGGAAGTTTATCTCCAAGCTGCTCTTTGCGTCCAGCTTTCCGATCGTCCACTTCAGCACGTTCCTCTCGTTTCTAGGCTTCACCCTGACCCCCCCGAGCTTGGACGAACCAGCCACGTAATCCAGTCCCGCGCTCAGATCGACCAGAACCTCGAGGTTCTCGTAGGCGCCGTCTCCTATGTTGCTCACCTTTACCAGGAATGCCACGTTTCCTCCGGTCTCAACGGAAGTGGGCGTGGCCGATATGTCCACTGTTATCAGGGCCGTCCCACTGGTCCCTCCGGAGGCCGCAGAGCCACCAGAACTAGTCATTGAGCCCGAGGATCCCGTCGTCCCGTAGGACTCTATCCTTATACCCTGTGACCCGAGCGAGACTAGGACTATCGGTATTCCGGTCAGCACGTACTCCTCCTTCTTCTCGCTCACCGGATTCCCGGAGCTGGAGCTGGGGTTGGGGGGCGGTAAATAGCCGCATGAGGGCGTTCCGGAGTCATCCCTCGGCCTGGATCCCGATCCTCCGCCCGGAGGTGGGCTCGGGGGATCCATCACGACTATCGATGCGGAAGCCCCTATCGTTCCGTTCACGTAAACCTTGTTGTCCTTCCTCCCCTCCGTCTCAGCCTTCAGCTTGTAGCTCACCGAAACCAAGCTCCTCGGCCCCAGGGTGACGTTGTACCTCATCTCGCTTCCCACCAGGAGAGGACCTTCCACGGTGATGTTGGATGAGAAGCTCCCATCAACGTAGCTCATCCCGGATGGTATCCTATCCGAGATCATGAGGAAGGCAGGTAAATCGCCTGAGTTGCTTATCACCACGGTGTAGTCTACCTTATTCCCCACCTTGACGTTCGTGGGGGAGGCCAGCTTCCTCACCCTTATGACCGGCGGGGATATAACGCTGATCTCGCTGGAGTCGCTCCCAGATCCCTCCTGCGAGCTGAAGGTGGCCACATTCTTCAGGGTGGTGCCGGGGGGAGCGCTCACAGTCGCGTTGAATTCCAAGAGCAGGCTGCTCCCGGAGGGGACGTTTAGGATCCAGCTGAGGTTGTTCCCGCTGATCTTCGGTTCCTCCGAGCTCCCGTTGAGCTTCGCCGTTCCCGCGACGTAAGACATACCATCTGGCAGGGAGTCAGTTAGCGTCACGTTATAGGCCGTGCCGTTCCCGTAGTTGGTTATGAGCAGGCTCACCCTGACCTCCGAGCCAGGGGTGACCACTGAAGGCTCTACAGCCTTCACCAGGGTCAGGTTCGTCTCAAGGGCCGGGGCGAATATTGAAGGGCCGAACTCCGAGGTGCCATGGGGCATCAGGGTCGCCAGTGAGGTTATTCTCATTCCCTTGCCATGAAGATCATCTGGCAAGTCTATCCATCCCATGAAGAGACCGTTTGTTGCTCTGAGGCTGCCTAGGTATCTGAGCCCCTCCCCGTAACCGCTCGGGTGCCCCGTGGACTGGTATATCTCCACCTCCGCGTCGTCGAATGCCGGATTCCCCGAGGAGTTACCCTCAGCGTTTATGTAGCCCCTCACTATCATCCTGCTACCGTAAACTCCGGCCCAAAGCAGGACCGGGTAGTCCATCAGGTGATTCGGTCCCTCCGTGATCCTGCCATCGTTCCTGGTGACGTAATCACCTCCCAGATCTATCCCCAGGATAGTGTTGTTGTAAGAGGATAGCATGGTGAACACGTTGCCGATCGATGAGTTCCCCTCAACCACTATCCCAGTGTAGAGATTATCGTGAACGGTTGCCCCACGCACGCTGTTGTTAGCTGACTCGAAGATCAGCACCCCGTACCTGTTGTATCCGGACTCGCCTGAGAACTCGTTCTCACCCCCGTTGACGATCCAGACCCCGTATATGCTCCCCCTCACCGAACCTCCAATCCTGTTGCCCCTGCTGCTCTCGACCAAGATGCCTGCCATCGTGTTGTTGATGACGGAAGCGTTTATCAAGTTCCCGTCGCTGCTGTAAACCTTTATCCCGTAGACGTTGTCCATCGCGCTGGTGTTCCTGATCAAGTTCCCGCTCGACCCCTGATGCAGGTAGATGCCGTAGCCGTCCGCACCCAGCGCGGTATTGTTAAGCGACCTGGAATTCTCTATCACGTTACCCCTTGACTTCTGGAGGTATATCCCGTACCATCCGTTCTCCCTGGCCTCCACATCGCTTATGGTGTTGTTATCGGAGTACTTGAGCAGCAGACCACCCTCCGAGTTTCCAGTGAAAGAAGCCCCGCTCACCCTGATGTCAGAGCTCAGCAGGGAGATAAGCCCTATCCTGTTCCCCCTCACCCTGAGGCTGGAGAGGTTGCACGCTATGCTTCCCTCGAGGTTCACCCCGGCGTTGGTGTTGTTCTCGGAGATCAGGCTCTCCACTCTTATCCCGGAGCTGGACACCAAGTTCAAGCCGAAGTAGTTGCCGGTGACCATGATGTTCCTGAAAACGCTCTCGCTCGAGAGATAAACGTAGAGACCGCTCTGTTGGGATCCTATCGCTCCCCTCATCGATAAGTTGCTCAGAGTCACGTTCCTCACGTTCACCACCTCGACCACGTGCTTAGTCGTGTTGAGCGCCTCCAAGATCACGGAGGATGGATCCCCGACTCCAGAGATCACTATGCTGCTCTTGGTAACCCTGACGTTCTCCCTGTACGTGCCGGGGCATACCAATATCCTATCGCCCGGGTTGGCCGAGGTCAGGGCCGAGCTCAGGCTGGTGAAGGTCGCGTCACCCGAGGCGCAGGGGGATCCGTTGGAGACTACCAGGGTGCGGGGTGATGCTGAAAGCACCTCGCCAGGCTGAATGGCCAGCAAGACGATCAGGAGGAGCAGGTAAGCCCTTCTCATGCTTCACCTGGGGTTTGAGGAGACCGCCTGATAAATCCTAGTGAGGTGAGATGTAATGCGCTTATATTCCCCGGGAGTGAGGAGCTTAGGATGCCCGCATGACCACTCTCATACTCACCGAGAAACCCAACGTGGCCAGGAGGATCGCCTCAATACTATCGAGTGGCTTCGAGAGGCTCAATGATGGAAAGGTAGCTTACTACAGGTTCCAGCTTGATGGTGAGATATATTACGTGGCCCCCGCGGCCGGTCACCTGTTCGAGCTCGATTATCCCCCGGGGAGGTGGGACTATCCCTCAGTAGTCCCACCGGAGGGTCTCATTCTCAAGGAGATCAGGGGAAAGGAGGGCTACCTCAAGCTCCTGAGGAGGCTGGGAAGGGATTGCGGGAGGGTGATAGTGGCCACGGATCTCGATGCTGAGGGAAGCTCCAT
>MAIU01000070.1 GCA_003344655.1 Candidatus Korarchaeota archaeon NZ13-K | reverse complement strand
GAACTGCCCCTCCCCCCCTATGTTGAAGACGCCCGTGAGGGAGGGGATGGAGAAGGCGAGCGCCGTCATGATCAGGGGAGTGCTCCTCACCATAAGGTAGGAGGGATTCCTGATCCCCTCGGAGAGCACCACCGCGAACACCCTGGCGGCATCGTAGCCCATGAGGCTCAGCATGACGTAGCCTGAGAGGAAGCTCAGCAGGATTGAGAGGGAGACCTCAGCGATGAAACCCAGCCTAGGCACTCACACCACCCATCAGAAGACCCAACCTCTCGATGGTGAAGTCCTCGTTTCTCCCCATTCCAATGAACCTCCCCTCATACATCACGGCGATCCTGTCGCTCAGCTCCAGCACCTCATCCAGGTCCGTCGATATTAGGATTATAGCCTTCCCCTCGTCCCTGAACTTCAGCAGACTGCTCCTTATGAAGTCAGTTGCGGCCACGTCAAGTCCCTGGGTCGGCTCGCAGATCAGGAGGACCTCCGGCTCCTTCAGGATCTCCCTGCCCACCAGGAGCCTCTGCTGATTCCCACCGCTCAGGTGCTTGGCCTGAGCCTTCAGGGAACTCGCGATGACTTTAAACCTCCTCACTATGCTCTCGGCCATCTCACCGGCCAGCGGCCAGGCTATCCTTCCCCCGGGTCCCAGGAACCTCCTCAAAGTCGTCAGGATGGAGTTCTCAACGAGGTTCATATCGAGCACGAGGCCCACCGCCCTGGAGTCCGGCACGTAGGAGAGGCCCCTCTCGTACCTCTCCCTGGCCGGCAGTCCTGTGACGTCCTCACCCCTCAGGAGCACCCTCCCCCTCTCGACCCCCCTGAGACCGGCCAGGGCCTCAGCGAGCTCCAGCTGGCCGTTCCCCTGGACACCAGCTATTCCCAGTATCTCACCCCTCCTGAGCTCGAAGGAGACCCCTCTGACCGCATGAAGCCCCCTGTCATCCCTGACCCATAGGTCCTCGACCCTCAGCACCTCCTCGCCCGGTGAGGATGGGGTCCTGCGGGGCGAGGGTACCTTCCTACCGATCATCGTGATGGCGAGATCCTCCTCGCTCACGCTGGAGGTCTCGAAGGTTCCAGCATTCTCCCCTCCCCTGAGAACCGTGACCCTATCCGTCAGCTCCTTCACCTCCCTGAGCTTGTGCGTTATGAACACTATCGAGATCCCCTCCCCCCTCAGCTCCCTCAGAACCCTGAAGAGCTCCCTGCTCTCCAGAGGGGTAAGCACGGAGGTGGGCTCATCCAGTATTATCAGCTTGGGCCTTGAGAGGAGCACCTTCACTATCTCCACCCTCTGCTGAACACCTACTGGGAGCTCCTCAACGAGGGAGTCGAGGGGCACCCTGAAGCGGAGTCTCTCCATGACGAGCTCGGCCCTCCTCCTCACCTCATCGACGCGGATCCCCTTGAAGAGGGAGCTCATGTATAGGTGGAGGTTCTCCATCACGGTCAGCGTGGGTATCAGGGAGAACCTCTGGTAAACCATGTTCACGCCGCTCCTCATGGCCTCCCAGGGACCCCTGAAGTGGACCCTCCTCCCCCTGAGGAGAACCTCCCCGCTCGTCTGCCTTATCTCCCCGTAGAGTATCCTCATGAGTGTGGTCTTCCCGGCCCCGTTCTCACCCAGGAGGCCGTGTATCTCGCCCTCCCTCACCTCGAAGTTCACTCCCCTCAGGGCGATCACGCCATCAGGGTAGACCTTCACTATCCCCCTCATCTCGACTAGAGGCTCCTCCGAGCTCCGCTGATGATCCATTGGACCCACCTCTGATGGGAAAACAGATGGATGAGCCCGGTTATCGGCTTTCTCATAGAAAGCATGGGCTGGGGTAAGATATAAAAATTGTGTTGGGGGATCAGCCCCTCTCCAGGGCCGCATCCAGGTTCCCGGCCAAAAGCTCCCTTATTATGAGGTCGTACTCATCGTGGTTCGCCGGCATCTTGAACCTTATCTCACCGCTCACGGCTTGATATGGTGTTCATGCGCATTGTTGACATTTTCCAGGCCTTTCCATTTTTGATTGCCGCCATGACCATTGCCGCCGTTTTGCAGCCCAAAATCGGGCGCAGCATTCTTACCGCGGCCATCGCCCTCATCGTGTTTTATCTTCTGCCTCAGCTCCTCCGCGATGCTCTGGGCCTCGGCCGGTATGTAGGTCCTCCTCTGGGAGTCCACAATTCTGACGACGTCATCAGGAGTCATGTCCTTCAGCTGCTTCGCCTCAGCGGCCAGCGTGGCGAACTCCTTGACACCATCTAGGTCCCAGACACCCACCCCTCCCTCCTTTAGTCCCAGTGTGGTTATGCCTCCCCTCCAGTTCCCCTTGACCACCATCTCTATAGCCGTGTAGACTGCCACATCCACCCTCTTGGCGCCACTCAGAGGTATGTCCTTCGGAGATATCCACTCCTGACTCGCATCCTGGCCTATCGCCAGGGCAGCCACCTTGCCCTGCCTGGAGTTCCACTCCTTGACGGCGTTGAACATACCGACGTGGGTGAGCCCGGCTAGGCCGTATAGAACCCTCACGTCCTGCTGCAATAATGTCATGGCCGCATTATACCCTGCCTGCGTGTCCGTGAACGTCCCGGTGTACTGCCAGACGAAGTCAATCCTCTCGCCTGTCCTCTTCTCGTAGTACTTGACCCCATACAGGTAGCCTATGTGGAACTTCCAGAGGGGGGGTATGTCCATACCGGCCACGGCCCCCACCTTGTTCCCTCCGAGGGATTTGGCCATTCCTGAGGCGAGCACTCCGACGATGGCGGCGCACTCCTGCTCCCTGAACAGGATGTCAACCTCATTCTTCCTCTGAACACCGGTAGAAGCATCTATCAACGCGAACTTCTGGTTCGGGAACTTGTCTGCCGTCTTATTCAGGGCATCGGTCCAGAGGAAGCCGACAAGCACGAGGAGATCGTATTCCCCTCTCTTGCTGAGGTCCTCGAGCAGGGGAACCATGTCGGCCAGCGACTTAGGGGTCAGGGTCTCTATCTGCACTCCCAACTCCTTCTCAGCCCTGATGGCGCCTAGGTAGGCCATGTCGTTGAAGCTGAGGTCACCCCTCCCACCTACGTCGAAGAGTATGGCCACCCTGATCCGCTTGGTCGTGGCGGGCGTGGTGGCCGAGGGGACCACGGAGGTCATCAGGAGGTAGGCAGCAACCGCAGCCACTATTATTATCAGGAGGAGCAGGATCGCTCCCAATTTGCTCAGACCGGATCTCTTCATCATGGGGGTCCCCTCCAGATCCCGGGCCCATCAATTTAAAGCGTATCGGGGGCCTTGACAGCTGTCATGAGGGCGCTGGTGCTCCACGCTCCGTGGGATCTGAGGCTCGAGGAGCTCGAGGTCCCCAGCCCGGGCAGGGGATGGCTGAGGATGGCCGTCAGGAGGGTCGGCATATGCGGGACCGATAAGGCCCTCTACTCCGGTGACTACGGGGCCAGGAGGCTGCCCCTGATCCTCGGACACGAGGTTTCAGGAGAGGTCGTGGAGGTTGGCGAGGGAGTAAGCGAATCCCTCCTAGGAAGCAGGGTGACCACGGAGATCAACGTTACCTGCAACGAGTGCTGGTTCTGCAGATCCGGGATGAGGGAGCACTGCTTGAGGAGGGAGGCCATAGGGATCAGCTTGGATGGGGGGATGGCCGAGTACATGCTTACCAGGGGGGACCTCGTTCACTCCATAGAGGGCCTGAGCTGGCAGCAGGGGGCCCTAGTCGAGCCCCTGGCGGCGGTCCTCAAGCCCTTCATGATGAGCCCTCCTAGGCCTCTCTCCAGCGTGGCAGTCGTCGGTGTTGGGACTGTTGGGCTCCTATCCCTGCAGGTGGCCAGGATCTACGAGCCCGAGAGGCTTGTTGCCGTTTACAGGAGCGAGAGCAGGAAGGTCCTGCTGGCGAAGCGGTATGGGGCTGAGGTGGTGAGGCTTGAGGAGGCCCTGGAGCTGAGGAGGGAGGTGAATGAGGGTGTGGGATTCGATCTCGTGATAGAGGCCACCGGAAGCCCCGATGGCCTTGAGACCGCTTTGGAGCTAGTTAGGGCCAGAGGAAAGGTGTTCGCGAAGTCCACCCATGGGAAGAGGGTTTGCTTCGATTACACGAGGGCTGTAGTCAACGAGGTCTCCATAGTTGGCAGCAGGTGCGGGCCTTTCAGGCAGGCCATAGAGCTCCTCAGGAGGGGGAGGGTCTCGGTTGACGAGCTGGTCACATCCGTCTACCCCCTCGAGGAGGGGGTGGAGGCCATGAGGAGGTCCTTCGACAGGGACCAGGTGAAGGTTCAGCTGGAGGTCTGATCAGTAGAGGAACCTGTACCTCACCCTCCCCCTCAGCCGATCCTCCAGGAACCTCTTAACGCTCCCGTAGTAGAGATCGGGATCGAATCCCTCGCCCACCGGGATGAGCTCCCAGAGGTCCCTCAGCCCCGGCTTCCTCCTGAACCTGTCGAAGTATATCAGGTCAGAGTGGTTCCTGACCTCATTCACCAGCCTCAAGATTTCCTCGGGATGCGTGCCCGGGATTATGGGCCCTATGAAGGTGAAAGTCCTAATTCCCTCGCCCTTGAGCTCCATAAGGGCATCAATCCTAGAGGAGATGCTCGAAGCCCTCGGCTCCAGTCTCCTCCTCATGTCCTCGTCCAGCGTTATTATCGTGAATCCCACCTCAGCCTCTGAGAAGCTCCCTATGAGGTCCAGGTCCCTCAGGACAAGCGCCGACTTGGTCTGCACTATCAGGGGCCAGTCCTTGGATAGGAGAACCTCCAAAATCCTCCTAGTGATCCTGTATTTTTCCTCGATGGGCTGATAGGCGTCGGTGAGCGAGGAGATGTAGATGACCCCCCTGCTCCTCCTTCGGAGCTCCCTCAGCAGCAGATCCACCGCGTTGACCTTCACCTTGACGTAGCTTCCCCACTCCCCTGAGTGCCCCATCCTCCTCGCGTAATATGAGGCGTAGCAGTAGGAGCAGCCGTGCAGGCATCCCACGTAGGGGTTGATGCAGTAGTCCCCTATCGAGCTCCTGTTCAGCAGGCTCCTGGCCATCACCTCGGATATCACAAAGCTTTAATCCTGAGGGTCAAGATAAAGGCTTGGATGAAGAAACTCAAGATACTCTCGGACGACTACAGGGTCGCCGATGTCGTGAGCCTCGAGCTTTCATCGGAGCTCCCGCTCCCCAGGGCCCATGGGTCCAAGGAGCTGGCCGGATCCTCACCCCCTGAGCTCTTCGTCGGGAGGTTCGGTTACCCCAAGGTCCAGGTGGGCCCGCTCATACCCCCGATCCACGGGGACACGAGGCACCTGGCCACACCTGAGGAGTGGTTCGGGAGGGGGCTGAGGGAGATAATAGGGATGAGGCTCCAGCTGGTCAGGGGGAAGAGGGAGGTCAGGGTGGACAGGGTGGAGGATAGGTACTCCTCCGAGCTCAGGGAGGCTCTCCTCTCCGAGAGCTCCGTTGAGGCTGAGGCGAGGTTCAAGAACACGCCGAGGGGCTACTCTCTCTCCGAGGACCTTCAGCCCTTCGGCCCATCCGCCCCCCTCGAGGAGCTGAGGCTCGAACCCGGGAGGTCGGATCCCAGGCTGGAGAGGCTCTACTACGATAGGGACGCATCAGCCGCAGAGGCGATGATCGAGCTTTATGGGTCAGGTCTTCATGTCTCCAGGATACAGCAGGCCCTGAGCGCGGGCCTCCTCGGCAGGAGGAGGAAGTTCGTCCCCACGAGGTGGGCCATAACGGCGGTGGATGACCTCATCTCCAAGCACCTGATCGAGGAGGTCAAGGGCTACGGGGAGCTCGGGGAGTACAGGGTCTACAGGGG
>MAIU01000069.1 GCA_003344655.1 Candidatus Korarchaeota archaeon NZ13-K | reverse complement strand
GTGACGCCCCCGGACCGGCTGATGAGGCCGGAACGCAACGCCGTGAAGGCAGGCCGAATGCAGGAACCTCGCACCGTAGGGTGTGCTTCCAGCAAAACGGGACGGACGGCGACGGATGAGGCCCCGGAGAACTGGAAGCTCCCGACTTTAGTCGGGAGAGGACGTCACCAGCTTGACCGTTCATCCATACCGCTCATCATCTAAGGTTGTATCATATCGTATCCGCGGTGGGGACTTCCACTCGCCCACAAACCCCCTTGGCAGGTATGGGTGTTGAGTTGCTGTCGAGCCCAACGGCACGATCGCATACAAGCTGTCCTGCGGAGCTCGGAGCATCGCTCCCATCACCCCGCAGAGCTTTGAAGAATAAGCATCATGCTCCGTTACACTGAACTTTCTGCCCATCCTTCTCGCATCCCTCGAGTGAGGTCATTCGAGATAAACCCTGAGGGGAAGGCTTTTATCAGAAGGAGCCCCGGCTCGAGGGGGAGCATGAGAGAACAATCGGTCAGTCTTCTTCTCCTGATACTCCTGGCCGCGATCCTCATAATCGGCTTCGATTCGCTTAGGCAACGCGAGCCTCAGGGGAGCTCCAAGTGCCCGAGGGTGAATGCCCTCTTCTGCCCGGAGGATGGGTGCAGCCGGGCGATCATCTCGCTTTTCGACAGGGCGAATGAGACGATAGACGTTGCAGTCTACTCCTTCACGCATCCAGACATAGCGGAGGCACTGGTGAGGGCCAAGGAGAGGGGAGTGAGGGTCAGGGTGATACTTGAGGCGGAGCAGCTGACCTCCTACTCCCAGTATGGGAGGCTCAGGTCCGCGGGCATTGAGGTCATGCTCGACAGGAACGAGTACCTGATGCACGATAAGTTCGCGATAATCGATGGAAAGGTGGTGGTCACCGGTAGCTTCAACTACACGGTAGCGGCTGATGAGAGGAACGATGAGAACCTGGTGATCATATCCGATGAGAGCGTGGCCGAGAGATTCGAGGGGGAGTTCGAGGAGATGTGGAAGGGGGTTTACGGGAGGTGAGCCCTCGCTCAATCCCGATCTCGGCTTTCAGGAAAGCCTCAAGCTCCCATCCATGCTCCCATTTTAGAGGGTGATCCCTCAAGATCCCCGCCTGGGAGTCCCCTCGTGGAATCCTCCCATGCCCGCCGGAGGGCTCCAGTCGAGATCCCTCATGGGGAAGCTGGGACCTGCGAGCTCTCACACGGACGGCATCTGCCTGAACCCCACGGTCAGGGGGAGGTTGCGGTCATCGAGGACGGTAAGTACGTTCATCCCGAGCTCATGGAGCTGTCATCCGAGCTCAGGAGCGGGAGGCCCGGCTGAGGATCCCGCTCGTTGATGGGCTGCGATGAGTTGCCCCATTTTTCTGGTCAATTTTTCAATGGAATGCTGGATTACGGAACCTGATCCGAAATGGTTATATATTTTGGGACCCTGGTCAACCGGTGTGCCCATGGACGCGCACCTGACCATGAGGGAGAAGTACGTGATGAGGGGGGTTGCTCTTTACCACCCCATCACCGTGGAGAGGGGGGAGAACGCCAAGCTATACGACGTGGACGGCAGGGAGTACCTGGACTTCACGAGCGGGATAGGCGTGACCAACCTGGGGCACGCGAACCCGGAGCTCATAAGGGCCGCGGAGGAGCAGCTTAGGAAGCTATGGCACATGTGCTTCATGGTGGTCAACTACAGGCCCTACGTCGAGCTGGCTGAGAGGCTCTCCAAGATAGCCCCTGGGGCGTCCGAGAAGATGGTCCTCCTACAGAACAGCGGATCCGAGGCCATAGAGAACGCGATAAAGGTGGCCAGGCAGGTCACCGGTAGGCCTTACATCATCTCCTACGAGAACTCCTTCCACGGCAGGGGGACTTACGGCTTCGCCCTAGCCGCCACCGGTAAGTACAAGCCCTACAAGGTGGGCTTCGATCCCCTGGTCCCCGGGGTGGAGCTCATACCCTACCCCTACTGCTACAGGTGCCCCTTCAAGCACAGCTATCCCGATTGCGGTCTGGCGTGCCTGGACTACCTCAGGAGGTGGTTCTCCCACAGCAGGGTCCCGCCGGAGAGGGTGGCCGCTCTGGTCATTGAGATGGTCCAGGGGGAGGGGGGCTTCGTAGTCCCCCCCAGGGACTACGTCAGGGAGCTAAAGGCCTACCTAGAGGAGAACGGGATCCTGATGATAGACGATGAGGTTCAGGCCGGCTGGGGGAGGACCGGGAGGATGTGGGCCGTCGAGCACTTCGGCGTGGATCCCGACATAGTGGCCACAGCCAAGGCCATAGCGAACGGCCTCCCCCTGTCTGCGGTCATAGGCAGGAGGGAGATAATGGAGAGGACGAGCCCGGGGAGCTTCGGAGGAACTTACGGGGGCAATCCCGTCGCTTGCGCTGTCGCGCTCAAGGTGATAGAGATAATGCAGAGGGACAGGATACCGGAGAGGGCCGAGAGGCTCGGCCGGATCATGAGGAAGAGGTTGGATGAGATGAGCGAGAGGTACGGGCTGATAGGTGATGTGAGGGGGCTGGGGGCCATGCAGGCGGTGGAGCTAGTGAAGGACAGGAGGACGAAGGAACCAGCGGCTGATGAGACGATGAGGGTGATAAACAGGGCGAGGGAGAAGGGGTTGCTCCTCCTGAGGGCAGGCATCTATCTGAACGTCATAAGGCTGCATCCCCCCCTCACAATAGAGGAGGAGAACCTCGTGAGGGGCCTCGATATACTCGAGGATTCCCTGAAGGAGGTGGAAAGGGAGGTGGGTTAGATGAGCCTGCTGGAACCTCCTAGGAGGGAGTACGGTAGGGTCAAGCTGTTCATAAACGGCAGGTGGGTCGAGTCATCAACGAGCAACTACGCTCCTGTCTACGATCCCGGAAGGGGTGAGGTCATAGCGGAGGTACCCATGGCCACGAAGGAGGAGGTCGATGAGGCCGTCGAATCGGCTTACGAGGCATTCAAGTCCTGGAGCAGGCTTCCGGTCCCCGACAGGCTCCAGTACATATTCAGGATGAAGTACCTGCTCGAGGAGAACAAGGAGGCTCTGGCCAGGGTGAACACACAGAATCACGGCAAGGTGATAAGGGAATCCAGGGGTGACCTGAGGAGGTCCATAGAGAACGTTGAGGCCGCCATATCAGTGGCCTACACCCTGGCTAAGGGGGAGTATCAGCAGGAAATAGCAAAGGGGGTGGACGAGGTACTGATCAGGGATCCCCTGGGCGTCTTCGCCGTGGTCAGCCCCTACAACTTCCCCATAATGATACCGTTCTGGTTCATCCCCTACGCCCTGGCCCTCGGGGACACGCTCGTCGTAAAGGTCAGCACTACCACGCCCCTGCCGATGGTGCTGGTCATGGAGCTCCTGGCTAAGGAGCTCCCTCCCGGCGTGCTGAACTTGATATATAGCGATCACGAGGTGGGCGAGCACCTAGTCACACATCCCCTGGTTGAGGGAACGGCCTTCGTCGGGACGAGCAGCGCAGCCCTCAGGCTCTACGAGCTCTCGGCCTCAAAGGGAAAGAGGTTCCTGGGAGGGGGGAGCGCGGCCAACTACGCGGTCGTGATGCCGGATGCCAACCTGGAGAGGACGGTCCACAACATCAGGGACTCGAAGTTCGGCAACACGGGGCAGAGGTGCCTCGCGATACAGAACATAGTGATCGTGGGGGACATCTACGAGAGGTTCAGGGAGGCCTTCTTGGAGCTGGCCAGGGGAATAAGGATAGGTTATGGGCTGGACGAGAGGAGCGAGATGGGACCGATGGCGAGCAGGAGGTACAGGGAGAACGTGATAAAGATGGTGGAATCTGGGCTGGAGGAGGGCGCCAAGCTGGCCCTGGACGGCAGGGGTGCTATGGTCCCCGAATACCCGAAAGGCTTCTACCTCGGACCCATCGTGCTGGAGGGAGTCACCCCGGACATGAAGGTGGCCAGGGAGGAGATATTCGGACCGGTGGCGAATCTGATGAGAGCGGATAGCTTGGAGGAGGTCATAGAGTGGATAAACAAGAACAAGTATCATCACTCGGCCTCAATATTCACCACCAGCGGGAAACACGCCAGGGAGTTCCTGCACAGCGTTCAGGTGGGCAACGTCGGCGTGAACATAGGCATAGCGGCCCCGGTCGGCTGGTTCCCGTTCGGTGGCAGGAGGCTAGCGGGACTTGGGAGCCACCATCCGCAGATGGACGCTGTTGACTTCTTCACGGACAGGAAGGTGGGCATAGTCAGGTGGTTCTGAGGTAGGGGAAGATGGGCGAGGAGTGTCTGAAGGTGGTCGTAGGCAGCCCCTGGCTGGACACGGTCGATCAGGAGCACATCCCCCTGAAGGT
Source organism: Candidatus Korarchaeota archaeon NZ13-K (assembly GCA_003344655.1). Classification (NCBI taxonomy): domain Archaea; kingdom Thermoproteati; phylum Thermoproteota; species Candidatus Korarchaeota archaeon NZ13-K. The sequence continues at coordinate 1,518 of MAIU01000069.1, read as the reverse complement.
ATCCAACCTCTGCGATGAGGAGCTCTCCGTGGAGCTTGAGGCCCTGACTCCTCAGGGCGGCTCACTGCAGAGGTTCAGCCTGAGGCTCCCGGGATCGACCACCAGGGAGCTCGAGGTGGTCACCGACCTCTACCTCCAGGGGATCTCGATAAGGGGGAGATGGAGGAAAAATGGGGGCGAGTGGCGGGAAATGGAGGAAATTTATGTGAGCCTGAGGTGATCCCTCATTTTTTAATAAATTTCTATCTTCGGATCCTCCTTTATCACCTTAGCTACTATCATCGTGGAGGTCCTCTCGATCTCCTCCATGCTCATCATCTGCTCTATGACCCCCATGAGCTCCCTGACGTCCCCCACGCGCAGGAGGACGACGAAATCCGTCTCTCCGAATACGAAGTAGACCGCCCAAACTCCTGGAAGCTCCTTGATCTTATCCCCGACCTTCTCGTGATACCCGGGCCTGTACCTCGCCCTGACCAGGGTTATCGCCACGAGGCTCCTCCCGAGCTTCTCTGGGTTGACCCTAGCGTAGCATCCCTCTATGAACCCGAGCTTCTCCAGCCTGCTTATCCTGTAGTGAACCGTGGATTTAGGGACGTTAAGCATCTCGGAGATCTCCCCTATATTCTTCTTGCAGTCCTCCTGCAGGATCTTGAGTATGGCCAGGTCCACCTCATCGAGTTTCTCCAAGCGGACACCCCCATCAGCGCGCCCCACTCCTAAATAAGTTTTCACACGAAATGCAGGTGACTTGACTTTTATTCAAGTAAATTCACAAAAATTGAATAATATATAAAAAGCACAATAGATATTGATCATAAAGAAAAATTATTTCATGATATTGGAGATCTTATTAAAATTATCATGATGGTGAGCATTGAACAGGATCCCAAGAGACCGGTCGGGGGCACGGTTCAGCTTTTTAGTCGGCCCCGGAGGGACCGCCCCATGACAGCTGTCATAACCGGGGCCTCCAGCGGCATAGGCAGGGCGTTGGTCCTGGAGCTCTGCAAGGAGGGGAGGAGGGTGGTAGGGATATCCAGGGATGAGGCCTCACTGAGGGGACTGGCTCGCGAGTGCAGGGAATTCGACTTCATACGGAGCGACCTGAGCGACCCGAGGTCATTCGGCCTGATAAGGGAGAGGTTATCGGACCTCGGCCCCATCGAGATCCTGGTCAACAACGCTGGCTTCGGAGCCTACAGGAGGATCTTGGAGATGGAGAAAGATGATATAGTGAGGATGACCTTCGTGAACTTCCTGGCGCCCGTCCTCCTGACGAGGGAGCTCCTTCCCCTCATGAGTGAGGGCTCAACGGTGGTCAACGTGATAACGGCCGGTATTCACGTGCTTCTGGCGGATCTCCCGCTCTACGGAGCGACGAAGATGGCCCTCCATTACGCGAGCGAGGCACTGAGGGATGAGCTCAGGGAGAGGGGCGTGAGGCTGATCTCAGTTTACCCGGGGCTCGTGAGGACCGCCTTCCACGCCAGGGCCGGGAGGGAGGTGGGGGGAGGG
>MAIU01000068.1 GCA_003344655.1 Candidatus Korarchaeota archaeon NZ13-K | reverse complement strand
GTGCGGGGTGTCATTCATGAATGCGAAGGCATGGATCCTAGCGATAGTGTTGCTCATCGTCGGTTTGGTGGTCGGATACTTCGCGGCCGGCCCTGGCCAGGTCAAGACCGTCACAACCACGACCACGGTGACCGAAACCGTTGGAGTCACAACCCAGCCCACCAAGACCACCCCCGCCAAAAGGGTGGAGATCAAGGTGGGGGTCCTCCTCCCCTTGTCAGGCGACTCCGCGCTCATCGGTCAGGAGGATCTGAGGGGAATACAGCTGGCGGCCCTCCACATAAATCAGAGCAAGTACCCGAACATCAGATTTACGATAAAGCTCGTCATTGCAGATACGCAGACTAAGCAGGACGTTGGCGTGACTGAGCTGAGAAGGCTGGACCAAGAGGGGGTGGTCGCTGTGATAGGAGCCTACAACTCAGCGGTGACTTATCCCACGGCCGCTGAGGCTGAGAGGATAGGCCTGCCCTACGTGGACCCAGAGGCTATATCCGACAAGATCACGGCCCAGGGATGGAAGTATGTCTTCAGAACATGTGCTAACGCCAGCAAATACGCATATGATACTCTATGGGCCATGGCTGACATAGCAAAGGCTAACGGAGTCGATGTGAAGTCCATAAAGTCCGTGGCCCTTATATACGAGAACTCCGACTTCGGAGTCTTCACCACCAATGGCTTAAAGAAATACCTCAATATGTTCTTCCCGAACGCTGAGATAGTGTATGAGGAGAGCTATCCGGCTGAGGAGGTCACTAGTATGGATGATATGGTCGCCAAACTCAAGACGAAGAACCCTGATTTGGTGTTCCACGTGGCATACCTGAAAGACGCTGTTCTCTTCGTGCAGACGATGAAGAAGCTCGGTTGGAGCCCGAAGGCTTATGTTGGTGCCGGAGCTGCTGGGCAGGCTAGGGTAGAGTTCATCCAGCAGCTTGGATCGTATGCCAATTATGGGTACACTCAGACCGAGTGGCTACCCGACTTTCTGAACTCCAAGGTCTTGAGTAAGTGGGCCTGGATAGACCAGGACTTCAACAGGATTTACGGTAGGAGCATGGTGGGAAGCTCAGCCTTAAACTACGTGGGCACCTACGTGCTAGCGGTGGCAATACAGAAGGCCCTTGATTCCGGAGCCGATCCCGGCGACTTAAAGGCCTTCAGGAATGCCGTCAGGGATGCCCTCGAGACCACAAAGATACCGGCTGGTGAGCTCCCGCTGATGCCATGGGGAGTCGATCTCACCGTGCCCAATCACCAGAACCCGGAGGCAATTGTGGCGATGGCCCAGATCCTCAATGAGAGATTGAGAGTGGTCTGGCCACTGGAGTTCGCTCCGGTGAAAGCTGTATTTCCAGCTCCATCGTAGGAGAAGAGGTGACTTCACATCACTCATCAATTTTTTCCCTCTCCTTCGCATTCGCATCGGGAAAGTGACGGGGGGATCACCCTTGATCGAGTTGGGCGCTTACACTCAATTGCTGGTATCCTACACGATTCTAGGAGGGGTTTACGGGCTCACCGCCCTAGGCCTCTCCCTGATATGGGGGGTCATGAAGGCCGTCAACTGGGCGCACGGCGATTTCCTCATGCTGGGAATGTACGTCGCCTTCTGGACAGTGACCTTATTGGGCATAGACCCATACATAGCGGCGATAGTATCGTTCATCTTGCTGGGCCTGCTCGGTATGATGACTCATATCATCGCCATAGAGCCCGTTGTGGAGAAGCCAGGGGGACATGAGGCCACCCTGCTGACTACCCTCGGCATATCCGTCATTCTGGAGAGTCTCGCCTTGATTCTCTGGTCCCCGAGCCCCAGGTCTTATTACAACTCCTACAAGAACACTTTCTTGGAGGTCCTCGGGGTGAGGACCAGCGTTGCCGAGGCAATAGCCTTCATGATTTCCATAATCTCGATAGTCGCGGTGGACCAGTTCCTCAGGAGGGTTAGGATAGGGAAGGCCATAAGGGCGGTGTCTCAAAACCCGATCGGAGCGAGAGTCGTGGGTATAGATGTCCCGAGGATCAGGCTCATGACGTTCGGACTGGGGGTGGCCCTGGCAGGCATGGCCGGCGTCTTGGTCTCCACTTTCTATCCGAACATAAGACCCCTCGCCGGCTCCGTTTGGGACATAGCCTCGTACGTGGTCGTGATCTTCGCCGGGCTGGGCACCATCTATGGAGTGATCTTCGCTGGTATATTGATAGGCATCTTAGAGGGATTGGGCACGATAATCTTCTCCAACGCCTTCAGGCAGATCTTAGTTTACGCCGTCTTCTTGATGATTCTCCTCCTGAGGCCACAGGGTCTCTTCGGTAAGGCCCTGAGGAGGGTCTGATATGAGGCTCATGATGAAGCTGACGCTCTCGGTCGCGCTACTAATTGTGGGGGCAGCGCTCCCCCTCTTCGTCGATGAGCTCACAATCTCCATCCTAATGCAAGCGTACCTTTGGGCCTTCCTGGCGATGAGCTGGGATGTTATAGGAGGGTATGGTGGTCAGTTCTCACTGGGGCACGCGGCCTTCCTGGCCCTCGGAGCCTACACATCGACGATCCTTCTGCAGAGCTATAACATATCTCCTTGGATTGGGATGTGGGCGGCGGGCCTCATCGCCGGTGGCGCCGGCGCGCTCGTGGGTATAGCATCCCTGAGGCTGAGAGGACCCTTCTTCGCCCTTGGGACGATAGCGTTCGCTGAACTGGTCGAGCTACTTTTGCTTTACTTCAAGGAGATAACCGGAGGACCCTTGGGCATCTTGATAACCAAGAGCGGCCCCGAGAACATGCTCTTCAATACTCAGACACCGTACTACTACCTGACACTGACGCTGGCCATAGCCGGCATCCTCTTCCTGAGGTGGTTTGAATCCTCAAAGTTCGGAATCGGACTGATTGCCGTCAGGGAGGATGAGGAGGCAGCGGAGGGCGTAGGGATAAATGTCTACAGGACCAAGGTCATAGGAGCCACGATAAGCGCTTTTCTCACGGGAATAGGGGGGACCATATACGCTCAATGGATGCACTTCATCAGGCCGGACATACTGGTCAAGCTTGACTACTCCACGCAGATTGCGGCCATTGACGTGGTTGGAGGGGCTGGAACACCCTATGGAGGGCTGATCGGTGCCCTTGTGCTCGTACCACTCTCCTTGTACCTGAACGCGCTGTTCGGAGGTATGATAGCCGGACTGAGCGTAATACTTTACGGCGTGGTTCTGCTCATAATGGTGGTCCTGGCGCCTGGTGGTATATACGGCCTCGTGAGGGGTAAGTTGAGGGGCGGGAGGAAGGGAGGGAAGTGACTTGCTCGAGGTCAGGGATGTTGTGAAGAGGTTCGGTGGCCTCGTTGCCCTGAACAGGGTCAGCCTTGAGGTTAAGCGGAACGAGCTGCTGGGACTGATAGGGCCCAACGGTTCCGGGAAGACGACCCTCTTCAACGTCGTAACGGGCTACTACAGGCCGGAGGAGGGGAGGGTATTCTACAGGGGTGAGGACATAACCGGGCTCAGACCCCACCTCATAGTGAGAAAAGGAATAGCTAGGACCTTCCAGATACCCAAACCCTTCGGGAGACTCACCGTCTTGGAGAACGTCGTATCGGCCGCCATGTACGGAAGGAAGGGGACCTCCAAGAGGGAGGCCAGGGAGATAGCCATGGAGTGGTTGGAATACGTGAAGCTCAGGGAGAAGGCGCATGTGGAGGCGAAGACCCTCAACGTAGTGGAGAGGAAGCTCATGGAGCTGGCGAGGGCTCTCTCGACAGAGCCGGATCTGCTCCTCCTGGATGAGCTCGTGGCGGGACTCAATCCATCGGAGATGATGGAGGTGGTGAGGCTCGTGAGGAGGCTCGTCGATGAGAGGGGACTCACCATAATAATGGTGGAGCACGTCATGAGGGCCGTGATGAGCGCATCTGACAGGGTGTTCGTGCTGCATAGGGGGATGAAGCTGGCGGAAGGAAGCCCGCAGGAGGTGGCTAGGGATCCTAGGGTGATAGAGGCATATCTGGGAGAGGCTGCGCAGGTATGAGGTGATGGTTCATGCTCTTGGAACTCCAGAAGATAAATGCCGGTTATGGGGACCTTCAGGTCCTCTGGGACGTGAATATTGCTGTGGAGAGAGGGGAGATAGTGAGTCTCCTAGGCAGCAACGGCGCGGGGAAGACCACAACCCTCAGGGTGATCTCTGGGCTCCTGAGGCCCTTCAGCGGGAGGGTCCTCTTCAACGGTGAGGACATAACGGAATCCCCCAGCCACAGGAGGGTGGAGATGGGGCTCGCCCTGGTCCCGGAGGGCAGGCAGCTCTTCCCGGAGATGACAGTGCTCGAGAACCTGGAGATGGGGGCCTACACCAGGAGAGCCAGGGAAAGGTTTCATGAGACCCTAGAATGGGTCTTCTCCCTTTTCCCCACGCTCAAGGAGAGGAAATCTCAACTAGCAGGTACGATGAGCGGGGGGGAGCAGCAGATGCTGGCCATAGCCAGGGGACTGATAAGCAGGCCGGAGGTCCTCATGATGGACGAGCCCTCGATGGGGCTAGCTCCCAAGCTGGTCATGGAGATACTCGGGACGGTGAAGAAGCTCAGGGAAGAGGGAATCACAATACTGCTCGTGGAGCAGAACGCCAGAGCTGCTCTTGAGGTATCTGACAGAGCATACATACTTGAAACCGGAAGGATAGCGCTCCAAGGTTCCTCCAAGGAGCTCTTGGGGATGGATGAGGTCAGGAGAGCGTATTTGGGCATCTGATTCCTCTCCCTTTTTCGGGATCCATCGCGACTCAATGTGCGCATCAGCGAGGCCTGATGCCGCACCTAATTGGCAAAGAGAGGTTCTTCAGGGAGATGGGAGTGATAAAGGGATAGTGAGGAGGCGCTGCCTAACATACCTAATCCTCCTCATCTTTTTGCTCTCACCCATCGGTTTGATGGAGCCCGCATGCTACATCCTGACGCTCCAGGATGAGGAGAACGGGAGGCTAATATACTCCTCCTGCCTGGATGAGGGGGAGAGCGTTTTCTACGAGTGGAGGAACTCCCTCTTCGGGCTCAACGTCACGGAGATCTTCTTCGTGGAGAACGGATCGCTGGTCCTGAGGGAGATCATTTACCACGATCCCTATGGTAATCCGGAGCCATTGGTGGATCCCGCAGATGTGGAGCACCTCTGCCACGAGGGAGGACCGTTTCATGCGGTCAACCTCTCGAGGGCATATGGGGAGGTGTCCTTCATGGTGGGTGAGGCCGGTAAACCGAGGATAGTGGTGAGGGATGCCATCTTAGACCTGAAGGAGGAGGTGGGCTTCGGGGGGAGGGTCATGATGAGGTTATCGAACCGCCCCCTCACCTCAGCTCTGAATTCCCTCATGCCAGGCCTCCTCCCGATCCCACACCTGGAGGTGAATACCCGAGCCGCCCGGGCTAAGGGGTGAGGGCATGCCGGAGCTCAGGGTCATAGTTGAGGAGGTGAGGGGGAGGTGCGCCGCCGGCTATAAGCCTGGGGATGAATTCCTCCTGAGGGATTTCTACGTGGAGAGGATGCAGGATGTGAGGATATGCCTTCATGCCCTCTCCTCGATGCTCACCCTCATCTCCCCCCTCCTCAAGGGGGTTCCGCCCGCTAGCCTCGGGATAGGGAGCGATGAGACCGCCCACGTCCAGTGCCCGGATCCCGGACCCCCTTACAGAAAACACGCCAGAAAGCTCTACTGCTTCAGCGGGGAGATGAATGGCGTCGATAGGTTTAGTTTAAATAATCAGCAACCCGTTGTAGATATTGATGGGCTATCGACAGACTAGGCACGCAGTTTATCTCTGCGACTACCACTTCGTGTGGATTCCTAAGAGGAGGAAGCCCGTATTAGTGGGTGAAATTAAGCGTAGATTAGAGCAACTCATCAGAGAAATAGCGGAGGAATATGGCTGGGAGGTCCTTGCACTGGAGATTCAGCCCGACCACGTCCA
>MAIU01000067.1 GCA_003344655.1 Candidatus Korarchaeota archaeon NZ13-K | reverse complement strand
GGATCCGCCAGTCCGAAGTAGTCGAAGCCCGCCGCCACGGGCTCACCGGTCACCATTCTGAGGAATGATAGGAACGTTGAGAGCCTCCGGAGACCCTGTGGGGTGGTTCTGCGGGCGATCTCATCCAAGTTCAGCCACTCCAAGTTGTTGTAGATGTACTGCTCGACCGGATAATCTGGATCATGAGCCAGGAGATCGGCCAGGCTCTGTTCGGGAAGACCCCTGGGGACCCTCAAGTCCCAGTCGTACCTCCAGATCCTGCCCCTCATGCTCGTGTAGATCAACCTGCAGCCCTTGGGAGGATCCACCCTCCCTTTCAGTAGCTTATCAACGATTATGGTTGTTCTTCCGGGAAAGCCAAGCCATTCAATGCTCGGGGGCTCAGCTATATAGTAGTAGACCTCTGGAACAGTCCTTGTCCAGTGCCCATGCAAACCCAGATCCTCGGAGGTCTCCAGCACATAGTCCGCCAGAGCCCTAGCACCGCTGGTGTCACGGAGGGCCCACCTGCCACGACCCACCTCCATCGCGATCCCATCGTTCTCCAGCTCCCTCAGGAACTTGTATACCAGGCCGGAGTTCAGGTTGAAGACCCTTATAATGCGAGCAGCAGGCGCATCTAGGTTCAGCCTCCAGGCCTTCGCCAGCTCCAGCAGCACCGCCCATCGGAGCCTAGACATCCTCAAAAACCGCCACCGATCAGTGAGGATGGGGATCCGTATAAAAACATTATAGGCAGCAACTGCCTATAAATGGAGATGGGCACCCGCGGACCCTGAGCGATTCGATCCGACGGGTCATTGAGATTCGCCCAAGGCATCGGCTAATTTGAGGGGATTGGGAATCGTATGGGGCTGGTATCATCTTAAGCGGACTCAAAAAATGTTCCGAAGGATGGAGTTTCCTGAGGCCCCTACCCTGTGCGAGTCAGATGCGGTGGCGAGGGGATCAGATGGCTCACCGTATTGCTGATGCGAGGGGGCCCGTAACTCACCGCAGCCCCCGCGTCGCTTGGAGGTGGGGCTTCCACCTCATCCCCCACACGGGGCTCGCGCACTCTCACTAACGAGTTTATGGAGCGGTTCCCGGAGGATCGGGAGCTCATCCCTCAGAGCACTGGAGATGCTCTTTCTACGATCTCTGGACTCTCGCAGCTAATCGCTCGCTGCATTCAAGGTGCCGATCTAACCCTGAGTTAGCTCGGCTTGAGAGCTGATCTCATCGATCGCTTGAAGGTCCGCGCTAGATCAACCTCCTTCCAAGCACTAGCCTCCTAACCCTGTACCCCCTCCTCAGGTACCACCTCAGGGCCTCTAAGTTCGATGCCTCGACCGAGAGGAGGATCTCCCTCACACCCCATTCCCTGCAGGTCTCCTCCGCCAGCCGGAGCAACATGGCGCCTATTCCCCTTCCCCTGTACCCCTCCTTGACCTCCAAGTCGTAAACGTAACCCACGGGAACGTATTGCACGGTATCAAGCCTCATCCCGACCCAGACGACGCCCACAATCTCGCCACCAATGTATGCGGCAACTATCCTGTTCCTCATGTTGGACCCGTAAAGAGAGTGTATGAGCTCCCTGTGAACCCTGAGGTATCCCTCATACCCAAGATCCTTCCTCTCCTCATCGCTGAGGAACTCCCAGCTTATTGGAGCATCGAAGTTTATGTAAACATCCAGCTCCTCCGGACCCAGGTCCCTGAAGGAAACGCTCAGATCCCCAGCTCCTCCCTCCCCACCCTCTCCCATCTTCCATCCCTCAGGATCGAGTAGCCTTTCACGTACCGCTCCACTACATCGAAGACCCTGGCCCTTATCTCGGGATGAGGTATGTGATCCGGCCTCGCGGTCACCTCGTTGAACCTAACGGTCTCCACTTCAGGGTGTGGGACCGCCCTGGGGAGCTTTACTTTGAGCCTCTCGCTTATCAGGTGAAGGGAGTGCTCCAGCTCGTCCTCATCGAGCCTGTAACTCCCGCTCTCAACGTGAGCAATCACGTCACCCAGATCGTCATCGTAACCTATGATCCTGGGATCTATCCCGTTCGCCAGCAGGAAGATCTTTATTCCGATGCACTTGTTACAGCTCCGGCAGGGCACAAGCTCCCCCCCGACGTACCTTGGGGAGTGACAGCTCATCTGCAGCCTCATCACATCCGGATACCTCCTGTGCAGTATCCTCTGGGCTATCAGCCCTGATATCGATCTTATAGGGGACCACTGTCTCACCCCAAGCCCCCTCATCCTGAACCAGCTGGTCATGTAGTCCTCGAAGTCCTGGGACTGGTCGTAGATGGCTTTGTAGTGCTTTATCCCGTTGAAGTAGGAGGGGACGGAGAAGGGGTCATCGTACTCGTTGCCGAAGATCACGTTCCCCACCCCCCGCTTCATCATGATCGGCAGGAAGGAGAAGGCGTAGTGCTCGAACCAGAAAAGCCTTATTGGATATATCTCCTTGGTCTTCCTGTCGAATCCCTTGACCAGGATTCTCATGTTCGACTCTATGAACTTGAAGAGCCTGTCTATGTTGCTCCAGACCCTGCTGGTCCTGGGCTCACTCTCCCTGAAGTGCCTGAAGGCCTTGAGGGAGACGTGCCAGTGCCTCCCGCTCTCGTTGAGGAAGAACGGGTGGGTCTCGCAGCCCACCTCCCTTAGGAGGGAGTAGGAGAGCAGGCTGTCCTTACCCCCTGACACCATGACCCCGCAGCTCAACTCCCCATCGACAGCATCCAGCTCGGTGGAGTCAGTCGTCCTCGCTACGATCTCCGCCCTGGGTTCGGCGTCCTCCGGCCTCACATCCTCCGGGTTCGGTATGAACTCATCCCTCACCAGTCCGGTCCTCCTGACTATCCTGTTGACGAAGATGTCCCTGGCAGTTACCTCGCTCATGTCCCTGAAGAACCTCAGGTCCAGCTCATGTATCGGGAAATCTATCACGATCTCGTCCGAGAACAGTGTGTAGTTTATGGCTGGAACTATGCTTATGAGGGCAGCTATCTCCCTTATTCCCCTAACGTCGCTTATCCTCTCCTCGTACGCCTCGATGAGCCTGTACCCCCTGGTGACCCCGTCCACGGTGAGCTCGTAGCTTGCGGATATCCCCCTCTCCCCCACCCTAAGGTCGGTAACCCTTATCCTATCGAAGCACCTCAGCTCCAACCCTTATCTCCCCGGCTAGGAGGTCAACTATCTTTCCAACCCCGTGTAGGACAGGAGCACAGGCAGGTATGCCGTAATTCCTCTCCACATGCTCTACGTACTCCTCCACCTCCTCCGGGCTCATCCCCTCGGTGTTTATCGTTATGGCTGCTGGCCTCCTGTCGGTCATTAGCTCTATCAGGCGGATGTACTTCTCCAGCGGGGGCATGGGGAACTCGGGGAAGTCCTCCAAGTGCTTCCTCTTGGGGGCGTGCTGCAGCACGACAGCCTGTGGGGAGAGCAGGTTCACTATCTCGAAGCTGCCGGGGAATGCGGGGTGGAGCATTGCCCCCTGTCCCGGGACTATTATGACGTCAGGCCTCTCCTCAACGTAGGCCCTCCAGACCTCGTGCTCGAGGCCCCCGGTTATGAAGTCGTTTATCATCGCGTCCAGGACTATCCCGTACTTGGCCCCCTGCATCCAGGCCGTCTGCCCCGTGCCTATGAAAGCAGCCCTTATCCCCCTCTCGTTGAACTCATCAGCCAGCATCCATGCCGTGGTCCTCTTCCCTATGCAGGCGTCCGTCCCGAGCACGACTATCCTGTAGGAGCTCACCTCCCTTATCTTCCCGCTGTAGAAGATCCTCATCCCCTGATAGATCTTCCTCACATCTACTATCTCAACTCCCCTCTCCCTGGAGATCCTCGAGAACTCAGGATCATCGCTCAGGAACTCGTGGAGCCCGGACACTATGCTCAGCCCCCTCTCCATGGCCTCCCTCACTATGCCCCTGTACTCCGGCGGGAGCCTCCCCCCTGCCACGGCAACGCCAACTATAAGCACGCTCACGCTGGGATTCTCCCTAAGGGCTTCCTCCAGGCTCCCGTATATCATTATACCCCTCCTCCTTCCATCGAGGAGCTCGCCGGCATCCCTCCCGGCGTGCTTGCTGTCTATGACCCCCACTATCCTGTACCTCATGGACTTCCTGACGAGACCGTGCGCCGTCTTAGCGTCAGACGTGTCGTACCTCCCCTCGGCAAGTATGAGGGCGTCAACCATGCCTCCTCTCCCCCGTGACCACCGCAACGGCCACCTCGAAGCCCCCGAACTCGCTGGCGTACCTCTCGATGGCCCCCAGGGAGGAGGCTGATGCCGGAAGCGGATCTATTCCCTCCTTCCTGAGCCTCTCAGCCAATTCCAGGAGTTCATCATCTGAGAACTCGAATATATGGCCATTGCTCGCCCTCAGGGCCTCCAGGGCGAGCTCCCCATCGAAGCACCTCAGGGAGACCAGGGGCTCGTTGTGCTCCGTCTCCCTCACCTCAGCCTCATCCATGATTACGAGCTCCGGGGAGCCCCTCCTGAATGTCTCTGCTATCTGGTTGCCGTAAGCCGTGGTAGCCCCCAGGATGACCGGGATCCTCCTAGAGAGGCCCATCCTGACCATCTCGGCGAAGCCCTCGTATATGCCGGCCATCGTGGTTCCGTTCCCCACAGGGACCGAAACGAGATCCGGAACGAATCCCAGGTCTCTGACTATCTCATACGCTATGCTCTTGAAGGAATCCACAGCCACCCTCCCGTTGATCCCCCCGGGGTTCGAATCGTAGTAGCCGTACCTCATCGCATCTATCACGCTCCTCTCCACGGCATCCTCATACTTTCCGTCAACGAAGATCACCCTTGCCCCATATCTCCTCATCTCCCACACCCTTCCGTTGCTGTAGCCCGAGGGGACGTATATCACTGCCCTTAGACCGTGGAGATTGGCGAAGTAAGCCAGGGATGCCCCGAAGTTCCCGCAGGTCCCGACGGTCACGGTATCGTACCCCTGCTCTATGGCTCTCCTCACATGCGCCAGGGCTGCCCTGTCCTTCTGGGTTCCAGTTGGGTTGTCCCCCTCCCACTTGATGTACGTTTCCCCGCATCTGCCATCAATCCGGAGCCTTCTTGCTCTAAAAAACGTCCCTGGGAACTTGAAGTCCTCAGGCAGGGTTATCTGGTGAAGCATCTCCATGACTCAACTGAGGGCGTTCGAGACCCCTTGCTATAAAGCTTTTCTATACGATTTTGATGCTAAGGGGGTGGCGTCACGGGGCCCGGCGGAGTTGAATTTAAATCCAAGTGCGCTACCGCCGCAGGGAGAAGGGTGCCCCTGCGTCATGAGGAACGGGAGGCTGGAGTCACCTTACGTCTCCGTCAGACTCCTGAGCTCACTCAAGGGGTTTTTCACGTTGAAGGAGCTCGAATCAAAGCTCGGCATACCCTATCAGGTCATATGGCGTTACATAAGCCTGAAGAACACGCCTGAGAAGACCACGGCGAGGAAGATAATAGAGAGGATAGAGAGTCTCAACCTGATAGAGGAGGCCCTCAGGAGGAACCTCAGGTTGAACGAGCACAATTACATAGAATCTTGGAGGTTCATGAACAACTACAAGTTCCTGGATCTCATGGGGTACGTTATATCCAGCTTCGTGGGCGGCGAGGACGTGACCCTCCTCCTAGCCCACCCCCAGACATCCCTCCCCCTCGCCCTGATAGCGAGCGACTGGATAGATGCGAGGGCCCTCAGCTGCCTCGAGAGCGCGGATCTATCCATAGGTCCCTACCTCAGGGGCTCCTACCTGTCCATGGAGAGGGGTAGGGTCGTGGAGCTCTACCTACCGGCTCAGGGGGTGAGACAGAACGACAAGGTGCTCCTGGTGAAGGACGTGGTCAAAGATCTGGCATCGCTGGACGCGATAATGGAGCTCATGAGCGCCTCGGGGGCCAGGCTCTGGGGAGTGTTCTCCATAATCTCGATATCCGACGAATGGGAGAGAAAACTTGATAGGGAAGGGGTACAAAAAAGAATGGCTTTTTACAGAATGACCAGATAGTCTTTCAGAACTCCTCCTCTTCCTCCCACTCTTCCTCCTCTTCCCACTCCTCTTCCTCCTCCCACTCTTCCTCCTCTTCC
>MAIU01000066.1 GCA_003344655.1 Candidatus Korarchaeota archaeon NZ13-K | reverse complement strand
CCACCGTGCTTCCTCAGGAAGAGCCTCCAAGTTATCGACCACTTCGATGGATCCTCGAACCAGCTGCTGTCCTCGATCTTGTGTATCACGCTCCTGTGAGGGGCGTTTTTCACAACCTCCGGACTCTCGTAGGCCTCCCTCACCACCTCCTTCAGGGCCTCTATGTACTCGTCCAGCTCCTCCTTTGAGTAGGACTCCGTCGGCTCTATCGTGAAGGGCTCAGGTATTATCCAGGGATGGTGGCTCGTCCAGAGGTGGAAGCCGAAGTCGGCCATCCTCCTTATCACATCCTCCGTTCCCACTCCCGTCTCCTCCTTGAGCCTCTTCCATGTGTACCTCACCTGCTCCACCCTGTGCATGTTCGCAGGGTAAGAGATGTCCGCCCCCCTGACCTCCCTCAGTATCCTGTGCATCACGTAGTTGTTGTTGAGGACGGCCACCCTGGCCACCTCCTTCAGTCCCTCCTCTCCCAGAGCCATTATCCAAGCGTATGCCCTCACCACCACCGGGAAGACACCGTAGAACTCCCTGACCTTCCCTATTGTATCGGGCAGATCGTAGTTGAGATAGTACATGCCCCTCTCGGCATCGTAATCCACTATTGGGACTGGTAAGAAGCTCTCAAGTTCCTTTCTCACCCCAAGAGCTCCAACGGCTGGTCCACCGCACCCGTGAGGTGAGGAGAAGGTCTTGTGCAGGTTGAAGAACCCCATGTCGAAGCCGCACTCCCTGGCCCTCACTATTCCTATTATACCGTTCGCGTTGGCCTGATCGTAGCCGCAGAGCCCACCAGCTTCATGCACTATCTCGCAGAACTCCTTTATCCTCGGATTGAAGATCCCCGTGTCCTCAGGGTTCGCCACTATCATCCCGGCGGTCCTCCTAGAGACAGCAGCCTTCAGGGCCTCTATGTCGGGTATCCCCGTCTCCGGGTCGGGGTATATCGTTATGACCTTGAATCCCTTCACGGCCGGGGCCGCGGCATCGGAGGGATGCGAGAATATTGTCGTTATGATCTCATCCCTGTCCTCACCCCTCTTCCTGAAGTAGGCCCTCATGATCGAGGCCATGGCGAATATGGCCTGGGAGCCTCCCCCTGGCTGGAAGACGAACCTGTCGAGTCCTGAGATCTCCCTCAGGAAGAGATCCAGCTTGTACATTATCTCGAGCGCCCCCTGGACCGTCTCCTCATCCTGGTAGGGATGTAGCTCCGTCACCTTAGGTGAGAAGGCGAAGGTCTCGTTCACCTTCGGGCTGTACTTCATGGTGCAGGTCCCCTGCCCTATGTCCACGTTCAGATCGGCCCCCAGAGTCTCCTGGGAGAGCCTGAGGAAGTGCCTCAGGACCCTCATCTGGGCCATCTCAGGGAGCTTTGGCATATCCTTCCTCCTCATGTGCTCCGGAATAGCTGAGATGACATCACCCACCTCCCTCTCGATCCTCTCATCCAGGGGGACCAGTATCCCCCTCTCCCCCTCGCTGCTGAGCTCGAATATCAGGGGCTCCTCCCATCTCGCCTCGTGGAATCCCCTCCTCAGCTTGACTATCCCCATGAGATCACCCCCTCAGAATCCTTTCCAGGGCCTCAACGAGCCTGTCTATGTCCTCCTTCATGTGAACCTCCGTGAAGCAGTAGAGAGCGGAGTTCCCCAGCTCGGGGAAGTGCTTCCTCAGATCTATCCCGCCGAATATCCCCTCCCTGAGCAGCTCCCTGTTTATCTCCCCAACGCTCTTCCCGGTGTCGAACTCCACGACGAACTCCTTGAAGTGGGGCGCCCTGAACTTCGGTGCTCTGACACCCGGCAGGCTCGAGAGCCTCCTCATGGCGTACTGGGACCTCTGCAGTATCGCCCTCCCCAACTCGTACATTCCCCTCGGACCCATTAGGGAGAGGTAAACTGCCGCTATTATTCCATGGGATGCCGCAGCTGTCCCCACGAACTCCTTGGCCTTCTCCCTCTTCTCGAAGGATGTCCTCTCGAAAAGGACATCCCCGAATCCGTACTCCCCGGCCTGGACGGTCCTTGCCAGGCCGAATATCCTGTATGGTATCTCCCTGATGAAGACCTCCTCATCCCTGGTGGCCAGGAATCCGCCCAGGCCCCCTCCGAAGTTCATGTGTATCCCCAGGGGCTGCAGGTCGCCCACCGTTATGTCAGCACCGTAGTGGCTAGGGGGCTCGAGGATGCCTAGGGAGCTCGGGTCCACGCCAACTATGCATAGAGCTCCCTCCTCGTGGGCCCTCTCGCATATCTCCTTCCCCCTAGTCTCTATGAAGCCCAGGTAGGACGGGTTCTCGAAGTAGATCGCTGCGACATCCTTGGAGAGCTTCCTCTCAAGATCATCCAGGTCCATCATACCGGTCTCAGGATCGTAATTCACCTTGATCAGCCTTAGCGCTGGGTCAGTGTAGTTCTGGACGACCAGGAACCTCTCGGGTGATATCGTCCTGGGTATCAGGACCTCCCTCCTCCCGTTGATCCTGTGGGCCATCCTCATCGCAGTGCCAGCCGCGTGCCCCCAGGAGTATATCGGGACCGTGACCACGTCCATGTCTACTAGCTCGGACATGAGGCTCTGGAACTCGAAGAGAGCCTGCCATCTGCCGTGATCCTCGTAAGGATCGCCCGCGTATGCTGTGAGGAACTCCGCCCTCCTTGCTATCTCATCGCATATCGCGGGGACGTAGTGGGGCCAGGTCCCCCCTCCCATGAAGCAGAGGAAATCCTCACAGCTGATGTTCCTCCTCAGGATCCCCTTGACGTGCCTCACCAGCTCGTACTCAGATCTCATGGGCTCCGGGAGGTTCATCCTCCCCTTGAACCTGATCTCCTCGGGTATGCCGGCGTAGAGGTCATCGATGCTGTCAACTCCTATGTAAGACAGCATCTCCCTCTTGACCCTCTCGACGGAGTTCGGGATGTATGGGTGCACCATGCCATCACCCTAAGCCAGTCCCCCTCCGTCCACGACCAGGACGGAACCGGTCACCCAGCTGGCCATGTCGCTCACCAAGAAGAGCACCGCGTTTGCCACATCCTCGGGCCTCCCTATCCTCGGTATCGGCCTCCTAGCAGCCTCCCTCAGGAACTCCTCCAGTTCCATGCCCAGCTGCCTCGCCTCCTCCCTCAGCATCGGCGTGTCCACATCGCCCGGCGCGACGCAGTTCACCCTCACCCCCTCGGCCCCGTGGTCTATCGCCATGGCCCTCGTGAGGTTCACGAGCCCCGCCTTGGAGGCGCAGTAGGCTGCGGCCCTGGGCCCTCCCTTCAGCCCCCATCCGGAGGCCACGTTCACTATGCTACCACCGCCTCCCCTCACCATGTAGGGGATCGCATACTTCGATACGAGGTAGGGGCCCTTAAGGTTAACGTTCATAACCCAATCCCACTCCTCCTCCCCGGTCTCCACGACCGACTTCCTGATTATGACGCCGGCCGCGTTGACCACTATGTCTATCCTTCCGAAATCCTCATAGACCCTCCTCACTGTCTCCTCAACCTCCCCGCTGGAGGAAACATCGCACTTGTAGAATCTGACGTTCCCCCCGAGTTCCCTCTCCAGCTCCCTGCCATCCTCCCTGATGTCAAGCAGCGCCACCCTGGCCCCCGCCCGGTGCAGCTTGATGGCTATCGCCCTCCCTATGCCCGAGGAAGCGCCAGTTACTATGGCCACCCTCCCATGCAGGGAGATCGATCTCAGGATCTCCTCCGAAGGGAGCATGCTCACCCCGGAGGCCGTCGATCCATCACTTAAAATAATTGATGAAATTCCAAGCCGGAGCGCCGGGCTGGATCGGGGGATGCGGGGCCGCGGAGCGATGCCGCCTTCCGAAACAGTTGAATACTTGGTGAGCGATTATAGAAATTGGCAGGTGAAGATGGAAAAACGTCAGGTTGCTTAACCCAAAACTTTCAACGAGGACCTGCCCCAGGTGTGGAGGGAGGGTGAAGCTCCGAAAGGGGCAGGTCGAGTGCGAATGTGGTCTAGTCCTGGACAGACAGTTAAATGCCTCGATAGATCTTTACCTAAGGATGTGGGGATTTCCTCCTTCGATGAGGGTTTGGGAGGAGATCCTTCCAATCCTGAGAAGGAGCGGGGTTGCCCCGAAGGGGTGCGAGACCGATGATATGCCCCCGATGAACCCGGAGGGGGCTGAGGTTGATGTGCACCAAGGCTTACATAGGTTTACAAGTGCCTATGTAAGCCGAACCCCGAACCAAGTTAGGTTAACTTAACTTTTTATATACTTGGCCGGGTCGATCCCATATGAGGGTGGTCGTGCCCGTCATACCCGTCAGGGAGGAGCTCCTACTCTCTCCCCACTTCGGCAGGGCTTTGGCCTTCGCTCTATTCGAGGTGGAGGGCGAGAGCTTCAATGTGGAGGTTCACAGGAATCCGGTCCCTCCCCAGCAGGAGCGGGGTAGGGGGAGGGCCGTCATCGCACTCATAAGGAGTCTGAGGCCCGAAGCTGTCATCGTGAAGTCAATTGGCCCCGGGGCCTTCCACAACTTGAGGGAGCTAGGGATCAGGATATTCAGGAGCGATGACAGGCTCGCGGAGGAGGCGGTGAGGAGGCTCATCAGGGGGGAGCTCAGGGAGATGGAGGAGCCTGAGGAGAAAGAGGAAAGAGATCACGCATGGTGAACCTAGAGTCTAGTTAAATCGAGCCTCTGACCTCATTCTCCCCTGAGGCTGGCATCTCGCCAAGATCAGCCGTTTCATGACCTCTAGGATGGCTGGGCAGCCCATCGGAGCCTCTCCCGATCTTAAGCAGTGGGATGAAGATCGCCGCCAGCGAGAGTATCCCCAGGAGACCCATCCCACCATAGATCTCATTCTCAGCACCCTTAAGCTTGCCAGAATAAACGGTGATCCCCCAGATGGCGTTCAAGCATCCGTGGATCGATGTTGCCGGCAGCACGCTCCCGGTCTCCCTCGTCAGCTTCAGCATGGTCGCCGAGAGGACCGTGCAGAAGAGGACGAATAGCGGTATTCCGCGGGCCCTGAGCACGGGGTAGTTGTGACCCAGCAGGGCTATGGCCGTGGAGTGCCAGAGGCCCCAGATCAGGCCCACGAGCAGGACGTTCCTCGCGTTGAACTCCCATCCCAGGAGGCTGAAGAGGTAGCCCCTCCACCCTATCTCCTCACCCAGGGCGAAGAGGGAGTTCAGGGTGAGGGCGATTGGATACGAGGATGCCATGCTTATCAGCAGGAGGGTTCTAGCAGACTCCCTGTTGATCAGGCCACCGCTGCTAGCCACCATGAGGTCCAGTAGGCCATCTAAATCTGCTAGGTTCAGCGGGAGGGCCAGGAGGAAGAAGAGCCCGAGGGCCAGGTAGATCAGAAGGGGTGAGAGGAGGAAGTACTTTAGGGATCTCCTCCCCAGGTTAAGATAGCCCATTATTGAGGGCCAAACGCTCTCTCCCGTGAGGAGCAGGGAGATCACGGCGCCAAGGGTCGGCGTGTACATCCTCGCGAGCCCCCAGAGCATGGTGTACAGCTGAGCCTCCAACTGGCCCATCGTGGGATATCGGGAGTATAGGGCGATGTCCAAAAGGGCGGATAGGCCGAAGGATACCGCTAGGAAGATCGAGAGACCCCTTCTCATGTGGTTGAGCGGATCAAAACACTTAAAAAGGTGACCTGAGGTCCCGGCCCATCGGATCGTGAACCGCTAATCTGAGAAATCCTCTGCCGTGTTAACACCGTCGGTGGCTCTCACCTTTATCAGGTAATCCTCCTCCAGCCCTGTGGCATTCAGCTGATACGCATCGGCTTTTAAGCCCGCGTCTATCAGATTCAGCCCCCATCACGGCTCATCTCCAGGGAATAGGTCAGGGCATCGCCATCCTATAGCTGGCCCACCATCTCACCTCCCCCTCTCGAAGATCCCCCTAAATTCGGATGGAGCACCCTGAGATCTTTCGGGCTCAGGGGTCTCGACCCTCAAGCTCTAGCATTTTTGAAGTGAGTTTGACTGGGCGCTGGAGCTCATCTCCACTTGAAAATTCGAAAAGGGGATGAAAATGCCTGCTGAGTCGATCCATGATGAAGACGGGCTGAGGCCTCGCTCGGGCGACCGCGCTGGGGTTAAATATCAGGGGGTGTAAGTAAATATCATGGGGTGTAAGTTGTACTTCTCGCCCGGTGTGAAGACGAGAAGGGAGGACTTCTTCGAC
>MAIU01000065.1 GCA_003344655.1 Candidatus Korarchaeota archaeon NZ13-K | reverse complement strand
TGAGGGAGGAGCTCCAATCGTTCATGAAGAGGCTGCACAGGGATCTAGGTTTCACGGCGATTCACGTCACTCACGACATCATCGAGGCAGGTTACCTGGGCGACAGGATAGCCGTCATGTCGGATGGCGAGCTGCTCAGGGTCGGGAGGCTGGAGGACCTAATGGAATACGCGAGCGATAGGAGGCTGGTGGAGGTTCTAGGTCAGGAGAACGTCCTCAGGGGGTTCGCGCGCAGGGAGGGGACGCTCACCTCAGTCAGGATCGGGGGACTCGAGATCAAATCCGCTTACGATGCTGATGGTGAGGTCCTGGTCCTCATAAGGCCAGAGGATGTTTACGTGCACCATCCAGATGACGTGGGCAGGGTGAGTGCCAGGAACGTCCTCAGAGCGATCGTAGAGGACTTGGAGCACAGGCCCCCCGTTTACATGGTGAGCTTCAGAGCTGGAGGGGTGATCCTGCGCTCCTCCGTCACGAAGCAGGTGATGGAGGAGTTCGGGGTCTCCAGGGGGAGGGAGCTCGTGATATCCGTGAAGGTCACGGCGGTGAGGTTGATCCCCGAGGTTAAGGGTGAGCGGAACCCAGACGGGCCAGAAGTTTTAAGCGAGTGAAAGCCCATCACGGATGCTCTCAGATCTAATCGCCAGGCTGAGGGCGATCCAGGTACCCCCGAGCTTCCTGAGGATCAGAGTCCTACCTGCTCGAGCCCGCCGAGGTTCTGATGGGCGCGTTGGAGATGCTGGAGGAGAGGGCCCGAGGGGGTGAACGATTACGTTATACTTGCCACAGCGCTCACTACAACCCCCTGTTCGCGTTCGACGAGGGCTCAGGAGGAGGGCCATGGGGAGAGGAGCGAGGGTGATCCCATGAGCCGATTCAAGCTGCATCGGGAGGAGCTCTAGATATAAGATCCACGGGGATCTGATTAGAATGAAACCTTAGTATTTTTCAAACACCGAAAACGATCTCCTCCCTCCTGTATGCCTCTATGAGCTCCTCTATCCCCCGCCTGAGGTCCACGGTCGCCCTGAAGCCGAGGACCTCCTCGGCCAGGGAGGTGTCCGCGCACGTCCTGAGCACGTAGTTCCTTATCGGGTTCTCAACGAACTCCAGGCTGAGGGGGAGCTTCTCAGATATCATGGAGGCCAGATCCCTGAAGCTTGTCTCCCTTCCCGTTCCAACATTGAACACCCCATGAGCATCGCTCTCTAGAGCCGCCATGAAGGCCCTGACAACGTCCCTCACGTGTATGAAGTCCCTGGTCTGACTCCCGTCCCCGAACACCACGAACCTCCTGCCCTCGAGCCCTGCCCATATCATCTGAGAAACCACGTTAGCGTACCTCCCCTTCGGCCTCTCATTCGGCCCGTAAACACTGAAAAGCCTGAGTCCTATGGATCTAACCCCGTGAAGGCTATGATAGACCTCCGCCATTCTCTCCATGAAGTACCTGGCCTCCGTGTAGAGGTCCGTCGGTATGACAGGCATGTCCTCCCTGTGAGGGGGGTCGTTCCCGTTGTAGATCGAGGAGGTGGAGGCGTATATGAGCCTGATCCCCCTCCTCCTGGCGAGCTCCATCAGGACGATGAACTCCCCGAGCGCCGAGCCAACAAGGCCCGGATCCTCCCTGTACATCGGGCTGGAGGACGGCATGCCAAGGTGTAGCACGGCATCGACGCGATCCAGTTCAGCCACCCTGGAGGAGCTGCCCTCAAGGAGGATGGCTCCCATCTCCTCAAGTCTCCTGGCCACCTCCCTGGATCCCGTGGAGAAGTCGTCCACGAGAATTACCTCCTCCCCCCTCCTGAGGAGCTCAACGACTATGTTGCTCCCTATGAAACCCGCACCTCCCGTGACCGCTATCATGCCCCATCCCGGTGCAGCGCGGCATCAGCTTTTATCCTTAGCATCAGGTCGGCAGCATCGAGGGTAAAATGCCTGCCGTGGTGGTGACGGGGGGAGCGGGATTCATAGGGAGCCACACTGTCGAGGAGCTGCTCAGGATCCCTGAGCTTGATGTCATCGTCGTGGACAACTTCCACAGCGGGACCCCGGAGAACCTGGGACGTTCGGAGAGGCTCAGGGTGATAAGCTCGGACATAAGGAGGCTGGAGGGCCTTGAGCTGGGATCTGGGGACCTGGAGGGGATCGTGCACCTGGCCGCGATAGTGAGCCTGGATGAGGCCCGCCTCAACCCCAGGCTGGCCGTCGAGACAAACGTGCTGGGAACCCTGAACATGCTGGAGATCGCCAGGAGGCTGGATGTGGAGAGGTTCGTTTACGCCTCAAGCGTTGCTGTTTACGGTGAACCCGTGGCTATCCCGATAGATGAGAGCCATCCCACCAGGCCCTCCAACCTCTACGGCCTCACGAAGCTGATGGGGGAACAGCTCGCGATGAGGTACATGGATGACTACGGCATCGGTGTGATATCCCTGAGGTACTTCAACGTCTACGGCCCTAGGATGAGGGGAGGACCCTACTCCGGGGTCATACACAGGTTCATGAGCGCCCTCATGAGGGGGGAGGCCGTGAGGATATTCGGGGATGGGAGCCAGACCAGGGACTTCGTCTACGTAGAGGACGTGGCCAGGGCCAACGTCAGCGCCCTGACCTGCGGGGCGAGGGGGGCGTTCAACATAGGGACGGGGGTGGAGACCTCGATCAGGGAGCTGCTGGAGCTGCTCTGCGAGCTCATGGGGGCGAGCCCCAGGGAGGTGATATACGAGCCCCCGAGGATGGGTGATGTGAGGAGAAGCAGGGCCTCATACGAGGCCGCGAAGACATCGCTGCACTGGGAGCCCAGAACGAGCCTCAGGGAGGGACTCAGGAGGACCTTGGAGTGGTACAAAGGCTCGAGATACCTTACAAGCTCATAGGGACCGCCCCGCCACGCGTCTCGGGGGAGCGCTCAATTTTATCTTTTGCCCTCCCATTCCGCGCGTGGCCAGGTTGGGAGAGAGGGCCGAGCTGGATGGCACCGATCTTGAGATACTCAGGCTGATGCAGGGCAACGCCAGGATCCCCTACTCGGAGATAGCTAAGAGGCTGGGGATCCCGGAGGCGACCGTGAAGTACAGGGTCAGGAGGCTCCTCGAGAGGGGAGTGATAAGGGGGTTCTACACGCTCTTAGACCCCAGGAGGGTCGGGTTCAACTTCTCATTGATAATACTGCTCAATACCTCCCCGGAGAGCCTTGAGGAGGTTTTCAATGAGATCAAGGATATGCCAGAGGCCACGCACGTTTTCAAGCTCACGGGGAGGTATGACATGGTCGCCATATTCCACGCTAGGGACATGGATCACGTCTCCCGCATAAGCGAGAGCGTCAGATCGCTTAGAGGAGTCATCTCGGCCGAAACGCTGCTGGTCACCGGCATAGTCCACATGAACTGGGAGCTCCCCATATGAGCTCTTTTTATCGAATCGATAATTTTATATAATAAGTGATTGACGAATCATCAGATCACCATGGCTCGCACGGGCTGGAGCTATCAGCTGAGCCTGCTGGCGATTTTTTCAGCCCTGGCCTTCCTAGCATCCCTGTTCGTCAAGATCACATTGAGCTACGGGGCTATAGTTTACTCGATCGTCCTCCTTACGGGAGCCCTGCTTATGGCGAGGCCATTCTCGGCCACGGCAATAGCAGCGATCTCAGGGCTCATATACAGCTTCCAATCCCAGCTGTTCCTGCTGATGCTCGGTACCTTCCTCGTGAGGGGCCTTGCCTTGGACCTCATCTTCATACCGGCCAGGGTCTATGAGAGGGCCTCCGCCGGGAGCTACAGCGTGCCCATGATAGCGGCGGCGATGGTGACCTCAGGCTTCCTAGCGGGGCTTTACCAATATTTCTTCATAACGCTCTTCCTAGGAAAGCTAATCGACTTCGGAGCGTTTTTAGTTTCAACGATATTCCTGACGTCTCTGGTATCCAACGCGATAGCCTCCTACATAGTCCCGAGGCTCCTCATGCCCAGGCTGAGGGGGGTCTGGGGTGGTGCACCTGAGGCAGCTGCTCAGGGGTGAGCCCTCGGAGGTCGAGGTGCTCGCTGACAGGGCTAGGTCGCTCAGCGGGATCGGCTCCATAGTATGGCTCCTCACCTACGGATGCAACCTGAGGTGCCTCCACTGCTATGAGAGGGGAAGGTCTTCGGATGAATTGAGCGTTGAGGACTCCCTCAGGATCATGGACAAGCTGGAGAAGGCGGGGAGACCCCTCATATTCGTCTCAGGCGGGGAGCCCCTGGTCAGGAGGGAGGTCCTCCGGATGCTGGAGGATCTCAGGGCCAGGGGATTCGGGGTGATCCTAAGCACCAACGGGACGCTAATCGATCGATCGGTAGCTGAGAGACTACCGGATCTGGTGAAAAATGTTGCTATACCGCTTTACGGACCAGAGGAGCTCCATGATGCGATAACTCGGGTTAAGGGGAGTCATGGAAAGGTGATAGAGTCCTTACGCATGCTTAAGGGCTCCGTAGGACTCACCCTGAAGACCATAGCCTCTAGGAGAACGGTGAAGCATTTAGACTACCTACTCGGGCTGATCTCGAGGTACGAAGTCACCACGCTCTACCTCTGCGACCTGATACCGAATCCCGGGATGGGGGATGCGCTGAGCGATGCAGAGTGGAGGAAGCTCATGGACGAGCTCATTCGCGTACTTCTTGATATGGACATTGAGATAGATCTGGGCCTGCATCCATCTGCGGCTGTTTACATGATGCTCAAGTTGGGCTATGCATTCCCTGAGATCGCGAGGAGGCTGAGCGGTAGGAGGTTGGCCAGGGAGGGATATTACATCGCGATCGCGCCCAACGGGGACGCCCTGGTGAGCAGCTACACCCCCGATCTGAGGCTGGGGAACATACTGAAGGATGAGCTGAGTGATCTGGTGAGAAAAGAGCTCTTCGTGAGGCTCAGATCTTCCGAGAACCTCAGGGGTCGATGCTCCCGATGCCCCCTGAGGGACTCCTGCGGGGGCTCGAGGGTGAAGGCCTATCTGCACTCCGGTGATGTCCTGGGGGAGGATCCCACTTGCCTAGTGAGGGATATGGTAGCGTAGACTTCAATGAGAGACCGATAATGATCTTCTGGGAACTCACAAAGGCATGCAAGCTTAAGTGCAGGCACTGCAGGGCTGAGGCGATACCGGAACCTCTGGAGGATGAGCTGAACGAGGAGGAGGCCCTGGGGCTGTTGGAGGACATCAAGAGCTTCGGGGAACCCCTTCCCCTGCTCATACTGACGGGAGGCGATCCCCTGATGAGGAGGGATCTTCCCCAAATAGTCAGGAGGGCTCACGAGCTCGGTATGAGGATGGGAATAGCGCCCGCGGTCACGGATCTCCTCGATCATGAGGCCCTGGAGCTGTTCAGGAGATACGATTTGGCCGTCTCCATAAGCCTGGATGGCATGGAAGATGCGCACGACTTCATAAGGAACGAGAGAGGTCACTTCAGGAGGACTCTCTCGGCCCTGAGGATGCTGATTAACCATGGCCTTAGGCTCCAGGTCAACACGCTCGTCTGCAGGGAGAACTTGAGCGACCTCCCTAAGGTGGCCGGGCTTCTCAAAGGGCTGGGGATAAAAGTTTGGGAGCTCTTCTTCCTGGTGAGGGTTGGAAGGGGGTCTGAGCTCGAGGAGCTGGGGCCAGAGGAGTGCGAGGACGTGGTCCACTTCCTCTACGAGGTCTCCAGGTACGGGATGGAGGTCAGGACGGTCGAGGCCCCCTTCTTCAGGAGGGTGGTTCATTTGAGGAGCTCCGAATCGGAGCCGGGTCTCGATGCGAGTGCGATAGCGGAGCGCCACGGCCTGGGACGGATCTACCTGAGACTGGCGAGGGAGCTCATGGATTCGCTGGGACCTCCCGGATCCCGGGCTGAGGTCGGGCGGATGAGGACCAGGGACGGCCACGGCGTGATCTTCGTCTCGCAAAACGGAGATTTCTACCCGAGCGGGTTCGCCCCCTGAAGATCGGGAGCGTGAGGGAGGAGAGCCTGGTGAGGATATACAGGGAGAGCGAGATCCTCAGGAGGATAAGGTCAGCCGACTTCAAGGGAAGGTGCGGTCGCTGCGAGTACAGGCATGTCTGCGGGGGGAGCAGGGCCAGGGCCCTTGCTTCAAAGGGGGACGTGCTGGAGGAGGATCCTGCCTGCGCCCACGAGCCGAAGGTCGGCTAGCTCAGCCACCACCGGCCGGCGGGAATATATCCACAA
>MAIU01000064.1 GCA_003344655.1 Candidatus Korarchaeota archaeon NZ13-K | reverse complement strand
CCGGGATAATAACCAGCGGGAGATTCCCCACGTCCCGCCTCCCGACCAGCTATACGGCCAACACCTTCCTCTGCGTCAGGACTGCTGGCTACGACCCCGTATACGACAGCCTGAAGCCCGACGATATCCCAGGGCTGGACGCCAGCAAGATAGTCTCCGGCAGATTCCCCCTCTCCAGGATGCCCGACGGATCATCGGGCTACGCACTAATCGCCCAGGGATACGGCGCGGATCCGGCGTGGGGCACGATAGACAGGATATACGGGACGATAACCGACTCGCAACACGGATCCAAGACCACCATCCCAAGCGCCCATCACCCATACCCGATCCCCTCCGCGGGAATCGCCGACGGGGCCGTCACCACGGCGAAAATTGCCGACTCGGCGGTGACGACCGCGAAGATAGCGGATGGGGCGGTCGCCACGGGGAAGATCGCGGACCTGGCCGTCACCTCCGCCAAGATAGCGTCCGGGGCGGTAACCACCGACAAGATAGCCGATTCCCAGGTTACGACCGCGAAGATAGCCGATGGGGCCGTTGCCACGGCGAAGATAGCCGACTACGCCGTCACCTCGGCCAAGATAGCTTCCGGGGCAGTTACTACCGACAAGATAGCCGACCTGGCGGTAACCACGGCGAAGATAGCGGATAAGGCGGTAACTACCGAGAAGATAGCCGACTATGCCGTCACGGCCCCCAAAATCTACGACTACTCCGTGGGAACCAACAAGATAGCCGACGGGGCGGTCACGACGGCGAAGATAGCCGACGGGGCCGTTACCCTTCAGAAGTGCGCAGATGATGTAGCATACCATGCATCGAGGCACGTCAGCGGAGGATCCGACCCGATAACCGGCTGGATAAGCCCCTCCGAGATCGGGCCCAGGAGCGACAGCGCCGCGGATCTAATCTTCAGGACCAAGAACATATTGGGAACGTCAAACGTGGACCACAGGCTAAGGCCCTCCGCCGACATCTACGGATACCTGGGGACATCGGACTACAGGTGGTGGGCAGCATTCACCAACGCCCTGCATTTCTGGGCCGGGAGGGCGAGGGGGAGCGCCTACACCTACATCCCCCTCGACGCATCCACCCACCACTACCTCGTCCCGGCCTCCGACGGATACAGCTACGTCGGCACGTCCAGCTACCGCTTCTACCAGGTGAGGGCGATATACATAACCTCCGGAGACCTCGGCTTCGAGGAGGACAGGTGCATGGTCTGCGGGAGGCCGTTCAGGGAGAACGACAGCATAGTCCTCAAGGTGAGGAAGGTCGATCCCGAGTCGAGGCAGATATTGACCGTGCCGGTTCACGCGGGGTGCAACCCCCACGAGATGAGCCCCGAGATGCTCCGCAGGCACGAGATGGAAATTCTCTCCCCAAAGAAGAGCCCGAGGGACGAGTTGCTCCACAGGTGGCCCAACCCCGAGGTGGGCTTCGAGATAAAGTGGGTCAAGCCTATAGACGACGAACACATGTACATCCAGGCCGAGTTCGACGACGGCGTGGTCGTCTGCCCGATGGTCCGGATAGACGCATCGGAGCAGGAGGTTCTGGACGCCATAAGGGAGGCATACATGCGGGAGAAATCGGCCATAGTCGAGGAGCACGAGAGGAGCAGTAAAGGAGAGGAGAAGCTCAAGAAGATCGGGAGGCAATGGAGGGGATACAGGGGCAAGATAAGCCTCCCACCGCGCCCGGGGGTGCCCTCAGGTGCCCACGCCTGACGACATAAGCGCCCTAGAACTCAAGGGCGGCCAGGTCATAAAGGATACCTGGTACCAGAAGCTCGTCTCCGTCCTCATGGAGATGTACGAGGACACCAGCCCCCTGAGGGGAGGTCGCGTCGTCGAGGATCTAATCCCGAGCGTGGACGCCCAGCTCAACATAGGCTCCCAAGTCTACAGGTTCAACCAGGTTTGGGCCCAATATCTCTATGTCTCAGTCGGGTTGGAGGCGGCCAGCGCGAAGATTTCGACCAACCTCGTCATGCCGACGTCCCGGCCCCCATCCCCGGAGCCCGGGAGCGCGTACTTCGACCCCTCCACCTCAAGGCTCTACATATACGACGGAACCGCCTGGAAATCCGTGTCCCTGGCTTAAAAGCATATATCCGGGCGGCCACAGCTCTTATCAGAGACCATGAGCGGGAGGAAAATCCCCTCCAGATTTAAGAGGCTACAGGAGGCTGGCTGGAAGGCGGTCCTCCAGACCATCGCGGTGTTCCTATTGACGACCGGTGCCCAGCAGATACAGCAGGGCAACTACCTCATAGGCGGGGCCGTCTGCGTGATAGGGTTCATACTCTTCCTGGCCGCAAACTACTCGTGAGGCGGTGAGCGCCGATGGCCTGCCCGAAGCTCAAGAAGAGATTGGACGAGCTATTGATGGAGCCGGGCATAGCCGGATACTCCATCGTCGGCAACAAGATAGTCGTCTACGTAGAGACCGAGGAGGCCAAGGCCACGGCGATGGCCGCGAAGATAGAGGGCTTCGAGGTGGAGGTCAAGAACATAGGGAGGCTTGAGATGCTTTGACGTTTGACAGGACGGCTAGGCAACAGGCCCTAGCCGGCGGCATATCGGTCGGCAGCGAGGAGGTCACGGCCGGAACCCTGACGGGCAGGTTCGTCGACCTCGTGGATGGCGAGCGCGTGCTGGTCAGCAATTTCCACGTCTTCGAGGGCAGGCCCGGGGAGACCGCGATCCTGCAGCCGGCCCCCTACGATGGCGGAAGAAAGCCCAAAGATGCGGTCGGAATATTGAAGAGATACATCGAGCTCGAACAGAGGGAGAAATTCCCCTGGTGGAAGCGCCTCCTCTGCGCCATCTTCGGGTGGCTCCTGGAGGAGTGGTGCACCCCAGAGGCCCTGCCGAGCAGGCTGGACGCGGCCTGCGCCAAGTTCACGGCATCGGATAGATCCCTCGAAGGAGGGGTGTACCTCGACGACGGCTCGATAATAAGGCCTAAGGGCGCTCATTCCGGAGATGGCATCGGCGGCAAAAAGGTCTGGAAGAGCGGCAGGACGACCGGCATAACGACCGGCGTGGTCGAGACCGACGCGGCGAAGGTCAAGGTCTGGTACGGCGACAGGTGGATAATCTTCGAGGACATCATACTCGTGAGGGGCGTGGCCAGGGGAGGGGACTCCGGCTCCCCCGTCTTCCTCATGTCGGGAGAAGGGCCGAGCGAGGAAGACCAGATATGCGGGATACTCTTCGCCGGATCGACTGACTTCTTCGCCGCCTGCAAGTATAAATACCTCAAGGAGCTCCTCAAGGTGGAATGGCTCCCATAATCCCCCTCATCCTGGCATCGGCCGCCCTGGGCATCACCATCTGGGCGGCCTGGCGGAAGTCGATCTCCGGCATGCCCCTGATAGTCGGAGTCTGGCTCATGATGCTAATAGCCTACCTAGCCCTCGCGTGGTTCCCCCCGACCCCTGGCCAAATAGCCGCCATATTCTTCATGGCCGGACTGGATGTCTTCCTCCTCGCGTGGGGCATCTACAACTGCGTGGTCGAGCTGTACTACGCCAAAAAGGAGCTCTCCATAACGCTTAGGCCCACCTCGGACGACAAGAGCCACATAACCATATACAAGCAGCCCAGGTCGACCTACGGCGTGCTCTACGGCGTCGTCCCCTGGTCATCGGAGGGGGCCGACATAATCCTCAGGGCCCTGAACGAGACGGTCTGGGAGATGGGGTACAAGCTGGACAAGTGGGGCATCGCGTACGCCGAGATAGGCGGCATCCCGGTCTGTCTCATAATGTCGATTATCCGACCAAAAACCTTTGTAGACCGCATCCTCTACTAGCTCCCCCCGAAAACGATAATAGACTCCCCTCCGGAGGCTCCGGCGTATGAGGGTCAGGGCCCAGATGGAGGAGGAGACGGCCAGCAAGATCTCCAGGCTTTGGGGCAGCCTCGCCGGGATGCGGGTCTCGATAGGGCTCAGATACTCCGCCGCCAGGATAACCGGCCAGCTCATATATGCCAGCCCGACGCCGCCCTACATCCTGGTAATCAGGAGGGAGCCCGAGAACAAGATAACCGTGGTGAACTGGGCCCAGGTCGCCATCCTGGACGTGCTGGACGAGGCCCACGTCAGGATTTAGCCGGGAGGGGCGTGAAGCTGCCGATTCCGAGGTGGAGTTGCAGATCCCCCTCCTTTTTATTCCACAGCTGCCTCCCCGACTCCATGAACTTCTCCGGCGTCGTGTACATCATCCAGCCCCTGTCCCTGAAGTAGACCACGACATACCTCACGCCCTCCAGAATCAGCCTCCTCACGACGTCCCTGCTCACCCCAACCGTCCTCCACTTCGCGAACACGTGTGAGTCGTACTCCCTCTCCGTCACGTATATCTTCCCCATCGTCGGGTGGAAGTAGATTACGCCCGCGATCCTGCCGTTGTGCACCACCCTCTCGCCCCTCGTGGCCCTCATGAATGCCAGTAGTTCCGAGACCGATGGCATCTTTTTGGGGCCGCCCAGGAAGAAGTCAAGGCTGTAGCTCAATCTCCATCAACCTCGCCAAATCGTCCAGATATCCGTAGCGGATTTCCCCGCCCTCCTTGTAAGCTATCACCACCTTGAGGCCCGTCATCTTCTGTATCTCCATCAGCCTCTTCACCTCCCCCCTCGTCAGATTCTTCCTGTAGTTGCTCTTGCACTCGACGAGCCACGTCAACTGGGGTGACGATTTGGGCGGTTTGCACGCCAGGAGGTCGACGGGCTTGCTCCCGGCGAACCTGAAGACCGCGAAGCCCCTCCGCCTCAGGTCGTCCCTGACGGCCCACTCGAACCTCCTGCCCTTGTAATACCTCGACATGACCACTAACGGGGAATTCGTCGGCTCCGCTAATAAACCTTAAATTACTCGCCCGCCAACCACCAATGGGGTCATGCCGTCGAGGAGGGCGGAGAGGTGGAGGATTAAGACGTCTCCCGAGCTGTTGCACCCCAAGCTGGAGGCCCTCCACGAGCTGTCGTCCAACCTCATAGCGGCCGCATATACCAGCATAGACCAGCTCTACCAGGCCGTCTCCAGGGTACTCGACGAGAACGGCGTCTCGATAAACCAGAGGCTCCTCTACAGGAGCTACATGGAAGAGCTCTGGAAGCTGATGGGGAGCGGCCGCGGGAAGGCGCAGGAGGCGAAGTGCGGGGCCATAGTCGTCAAGTACTGGCTCTACGGAGGGGACAGGAAAATCTTATATTCCATAGCGTCCCTCATGGGGCTGGGCGTCGACTACCTAGACAGGGTGATTGAGGAGGCCTCATACATGACCGTGAAGCAGGCAGTAAAGGAGGCGATAGAGGAGACGATAGGCTCCATGGGAGGGGAAACGATAACCATATGCATCGCCCAAGACATCTCAACCGGAGTGGAAGCTCCCCTCAAGAACTACGAGAGGTGGACCCTCTATCTCAAAACCCAGGGAGCTATCGTAATCGACATATACCTAAGTCCGGATGACGGGTCGACATGGTATAAGCCAAAAGAATCTCCCGTAACCTTTGATGGGGCGGGCGACGACATCATAGAGTTCGATTACGACGCGACGAGAATCAAGCTCGTCGGCTCGAACACCACCCCGGTGACGGCCCAGGTGAGGGGCGTGTTCTAGGAGGAGGGGAGAATGGCCAGGATTCCTCCCGGTATAGATTACGATAAGCTTTTCCAGAAGCTCAAGTTCATCCCCGTGGATATATCCAAGGTCTCAGGCACATCGCTGACTGGAAGGGACTGGAGTCTGGATTTTGCCAAACTCCAAAACATCGACGTGCTACTGAGCACCAGGGCGTCTGAATCGACTTTGGGCGCAATCGCCGGCGCGCTCGCCTCGAAGGCCACGGACAAGCTGAGGGTTTCTGTGGTCGATCCGTTGCCGGGAATGGCGGATCCGACTACTAGTGGGACGTTGATTGGCTTAGTGGGGACGGGTGGAAGAGGATATGTGCGATTATTTGCCGACTCGACCACATACACGGTCACGAGCACGAGCTGGACGACCGTCAAGAGGTACAACATTAGCATCTGCGTTGGGTTCCCCATTGTCATAGGGTTTGGGGTGACTGCTTACATAGACACCCCGGGTCAGACGCTGTTCGTTAGGATAAGGAACAGGGTCGGCGAAACCCTGTGGTCGATGTCTTGGACTGAGACAAGCCCCACAACGAAATGGGCGGTTTGCACCACTAGGTGGTGCGACTTCCCCGACAACGATTCAATTATCTTGGAGGCTTATGTGACTGGAGGGACGGGATACATAACGTATTGGTATGCCGTAACCAACCC
>MAIU01000063.1 GCA_003344655.1 Candidatus Korarchaeota archaeon NZ13-K | reverse complement strand
CACCGTAGATGATGGGATCGGGGATTCTGAATAGGGGTTTGGCGCTGTACGCCCTCACGCTGGAGACCTCCGATGGGGAGAAGTCGAAGCCGCTCACGCTTAGGAGCGTCATCGTGAGCAGCAACAGGAGCGGGAGAGGCAACTTCCCCTTCATCCAACTACCCTTCAATCACTACCTGAAAGAGCCCTTTTTAAAAGGATCCCATGACATTTAATAACATCTTAATAAAGCTGAGCATGAGGGCCCGGGCCCCAGTCAACGATGGATCTCTCAAACTCACTCGTGCGACAGGATGAACGTCAGTGGGCTTCTCCCATCCAGCCTAGCGAAGCCTACCCTGACGAACTGAACTATCTCCCCTTCCCTCACCTCCCTCAAGGCCGGTTCGCCGTAGCCTCCCAACATCCTGAAGCTGTATGGTGTCTCCGGCACGAGGAGCCTGGCGGGCACCCCTCCCCTCACGGGAGCCCACTGTATTATCCTGACCCCCTTCACCCTCTGCTCCTCGCTGACCCTCAGGGACACCTCATCTGGATTAATACTCCTGACGATCACCGTGATCAATCCCCTCAACCTCAGCTCATCCCCGGGCCTCAGGGTCGCGAGGTCCGATGATGGTACGAACACTTCGGGTTCCTCAAGCCTCACTTCCCTGATCTCCTTCGAGTTCGGATGAACCTCAACGCTCGCCTTAGCCGGGACGCTCAGCCCATCTATCCTAGCCCTAATTGGATCGGGGACGAACATGTACCTCTTAGCCACGGGATCCAGGATCTTCCTGTTTATGGAGGCGATAGCCTCCATGTTTATAGTGGCATCTACCTTGCTCGGGCCGAGCTCGTAGAAGAACCTGACTATCGCCCTGGGCAGCATTCCCCTCCTGAAGAGGCCCCTCAATGTTGGGATCCTCGGGTCATCCCATCCATCCAGGATGCCGCTCTCGACGAGCGGCCTCATGTACCTCTTCGACAGGGGGATCCCCTCCACGGTTATCCTGCCGAACTGGATCATCTCGTACTCCCTCAGGCCAAGTTTCCTCACTATCTGCCTTTGCACCTCAACATGCGGCTCGAACTCCTTGCTCCTGAATGCGTGAGTCACCCCGGTGAGCGAGTCCATGACGCTGACTGAGAAGTCGTATACGGGGTAGACCCTGAACCTATCCCCGTGTATGGGGTGCTCGGCCTCTATCACCCTGAATATGCCCGGGTCCCTCATTGTGACGTTCGGGTGCCTCATGTCGGTCTTCATCCTCAGGTGAGCCTCTCCCTCCCTGAAGGTCCCGTCAAGCATTTTCTCCCAAAGTTCGAGATTTTTCTCAACTGGCTGGTCTCTGTGCTCGCACTCAACACCAAATTTCCTCTTTCTCCTGACCTCTTGAGCGGGGCACGTGCAGACGTATGCGTCTCCCTGCCTTATCATCTTCTCGGCCAGCTCATACATCCGGGGAAGGTGATAGGACTCTATTATCTCCTCATCCCACTTCCCAGGGCCGAGCCCCAGCTCCTCCTCACAGGCCTCCAAGAGCTTAGAGAACTCGCTCCTTATGGCCTCATAATACTCTATCCTCTCCACCCTGGGGTTGGTGTCCTCGAATCTGAGTAGGAACTTGCCCCTGTAGAGTCTGGCGTAGATGAAGGGGACCAGCAGCCCCTTCGCATGCCCCAGAGTTGGGTATCCGTTCGGCTCAGGCGCCACCCTAGTTACGACCTTCCCCTCCTCGGCCCCCGCCAGGGGAGGCCATCTCCTCTCCTCCTCCCTTCTCTCCCTCTTCACCCCGGCCGCCAGCCCCTCCAGAGCTTCCCTGGGCATCTCGTTGACTTCCCTGACGACCTCCTCTATCAGGGGGATCAGCTCCCTGATCCTCGGCTTCAGCTCAGGTTTCATGTGAATTATCTTCCCAATCACAGCGTTTAACTCGGCCTTCCCGTACTTGAGCGCGTTCTCAGCTGCCAGCATCATCGCTAGTTCCTTTACCTCCTCCATGGTATCCCGAGCTGGGGAGCCGCTAGAGGATATTAACTTGAGCGGGGCCCGGTGCCCGATGGATGCGATACCTGAGGGGTTGATAAAGCCGGAGTTCGAGAGGAGGTACAGGGCCCTTCTGGGTGATGAGTACGAGACATTCCTCTCCTTCATGGCCAGAAGGCCCATCCCCAGCATAAGAGTGAATCCGATGAAGGTGGATCCTGATAGGTTCATCTCGCTGCTCGCATCAAAGGGTTGGGAGCTGTCCAGGATTCCCTGGTATGACAAGGGGTTCAGGGTGATAAGAGGGCCTGAAAGACTGGGAAACACGGAGTGGCACCAGCTTGGTCTCTACTACGTGCAGGAGGCCGCCTCCATGATCCCCCCCGTCGTCCTCTCCCCCAGGCCGGGGGAGAGCGTGCTGGACCTGGCCGCATCCCCTGGATCCAAGACCACCCAGATGGCCGAGATGATGCTCCATAGGGGGATCATAGTGGCGAACGACGTGAGCCCAGAGAGAGTGGATGCCCTGGCCTCTAACGTCCAGAGGATGGGTTCCCTCAACGTCGTCGTGACGATGTTCGATGGGAGGAGGGCACCGGATGTGTTGGGCAGGGGGAGGTTCGACAGGGTCCTGCTCGACAGCCCCTGCAGCTCCTTGGGCGAGGTCAGGAGGAACTGGGGGGCCTTACAGAGGTGGAGTCCGAGGCTCGTTGAGAGGATGTCCAGGCTCCAGCTCTCCCTGGCCAAGGCGGCCTATGAGACCCTGAAGCCCGGAGGTTTGATGGTCTACTCGACCTGCACGCTGGAGCCCAAGGAGAACGAGTGGGTCGTCTTTAAATTGCTCCAGCTGGGCGCCTCCCTGGAGGAGCCGAGGGTGGAGGGCCTCGTTTGGAGGAGAGGGCTGAGAAGGTGGATGGACCTGGAGTTCGGGAGCGAGATGGAGAGGTGCATGAGGATATACCCTCAGGACAACGACACGATAGGGTTCTTCGTGGCGATCCTGAGGAAACCAGGGTAAGGGAGTTCCTGGACTGGGTCAGGGACTGGTTCGGATCCGAGCTCCGGGACCTTGAGATATTCCCATCTGGTAAGGATAAACTGAGAGCATGCTCCCCGGAGCTCAGGGAGTTCGAGGGCAGGGAGTTCATAAGAGGCGTCTACATAGCCAAGAGGGCCCCGTATGGTTTCATAATAAGCATAGAGGGTTCCTTCCTCATCGGAAGGAGCGCGAAGAAACACGTGGTCGAGTTGAGCCAGGAGGAGCTTGGCAGGTGGATGAGGGGGGAGAACTTGAAGAGGGATCTCCCCGAGAAAGGGGTCTACCTGGTGAGGTTCGGGGACATCTTCGCCGGTTCCGGATACTACGACGGCAGGGTCCTGAGGAACCTCGTACCTAGGGTCAGGACGGTGGAGGTCGGAGCTCCTGAGGGGGAGTAAAGTTTATCAGACCGTGAGTCCCCTCCATTTATGCGGAACCCCATCGGCATGGAGTTCGCCTTCACATTCAATGATGTGATACTCCTCCCGGGGAAAACAGAAATCGAGCCGTCCAACGTCGATCTAACGACGAGGATAGGTGACATAGTGCTCAGCGTCCCCATACTCTCCTCCCCCATGGACACCGTGACTGAGGAGGAGATGTCCATAGCCATGGCGAGGATAGGTGGGCTCGGCATACTCCACAGGAACTGCAGCGTTGAGGAGCAGGTGAACATGGCTAGGGCTGTGAAGAGGGCGGAATCTTTCATAATAAGGGACGTGATCACAGTTTCCCCTGAAGACAGCGTTGAGGAAGCCAAGAGACTGATGAGGGAGCACGGGATCTCAGGACTTCCCGTGGTCGTCGATGGAAAGCTTGTGGGCATAGTGACCAGGAGGGATGTTTACTTCGCCGAGGAGAGCAGCCTGCTGGTCAAGGACATAATGACCAGGGATCCGATCACAGTCGGGCCTGATATAACACCACAGGAGGCTAGGAGGATAATGGCCAGGCACAAGATAGAGAAGCTTCCGGTGGTCAATGAGGCCGGGGAGCTCATAGGACTCGTCACGGCCAAGGACGTCTTCTACAGGGAGTCCCATCCTTTCGCCACTAGGGATGAGGAAGGAAGGCTCAGGGTCGGCGCGGCGATCTCGCCCTTCGATATGGATAGGGCGAAGACGCTGGCCCCCTACGTGGACGTGCTCGTGACCGATGTTGCGCACTTCCATAACGAAAATGTGATAAGCGCGACTAAGAAGCTTATCTCCGAGGTGGACGTTCCTGTGATAGCGGGAAACATAGGGACCTATGAGGCGGCTGAGGAGGTGATAACCAGGCTCGATGTGGTGGGGCTCAGGGTGGGCATAGGGAGCGGGAGCATATGCACCACTGGCGAGGTGACCGGCGTGGCCGCGCCCACCCTCTACGCAGTGGCCAAGGCCTATGAGGCCGTGAGGAAGCACTCGGCTGATGTAGCAATAATAGCGGACGGCGGTATCAGGGGGCCCGCTGAGGCCGCTAAGGCGTTCGCTATGGGAGCGGATGCCGTGATGCTGGGCTACGCCCTGGCCGGGACTAAGGAGTCCCCCGGCTCCACTATGATGATAGGGGGTAAGATGTACAAGATATACAGGGGCATGGGGAGCCCGTCGGCCAGATCGAGGAGGTTCGCCCTAGATAGGTACAGCAAACCCTCGAAGGACATAGCTGAGGGAATAGAGGGCCTCGTCCCCTACAGGGGGGATGTTACCACCGTAGTCGATAGGTTCGTGGCCGGGTTGAAGGCGGCCTTCGGCTATGTGGGGGCCCGCAGCATAGCTGAGATCAAGGTGAAGGCCAGGTTCGCCGTGATCACACACGCTGGCATGAGCGAGATAGCCCCCCACGATGTCAAACCACTGGAGAAGATATCGGACTGATCAGAAATTCCTCTCAACTAAGAACATCGCCAGCTCCCTTATCTTCTCCTTGTATACGTTTTCGGGGAGTATCGCCTCGGCCTCCTCCCATGAGGAGAGAACTATCCTCCTGGCCACCTCTTTAGCGTGATCCACAGCCCCGTACCTCTCCATTATCGATATGGCCTCCCTGATGAGCGCAGGGTCGCTGGTGTGCATCGAAAGTATCTCCTTGAGCCTGAGTCTGTCCCTCTCATCGGCCGCGGACAGGGTATGGATCACCATCAGGGTGACCTTTCCCTCCCTTATGTCCTCTCCGAACTCCTTGCCCAGTCCCTCGGTGTTGGTGACGTTCAGTATGTCATCCTGTATTTGGAAGGCCACACCTATGGATTCGGCGAACCTCCCCAGCCTTCTCTCCTCATCGGCACTGAGCCCCGCCGCTATCGCTGCGAATCTGGCCGCCATCCTGGGGAGTACGCCCGTCTTGTTGGCGCACATCTCCAAGTACTGCTCCACGGTTATCGTTTCGGGGTCCCTGAGACCCCTGTGCCATCCTATGTCCGTCGCCTGGCCGAGGTGTATCCTTATCATATCCTCCAGGTAGGCGTTCATTAGCCTCCTGTAGGTGGAGTCGCTCACCTCCATCTCCATCAGGAGCCTCATTGGGAGGAAGTACATCGCGGAGGAGAGGTTGACGGCTATGTCCAGCCCGTACTTCACGTGAATTGCCTTATCTCCCCTTCTAACCTCGGCTCCATCCTCTATATCGTCAGCTATGAGGGATCCGTTGTGAAGGAGCTCGACTATCACAGCCAAATTCTTATACTTCTCCAGATCCACTCCCAGGTTCCTGGCAATCGTCATGAAGAGCCAGGGCCTCCACCTCTTCCCCCCTCTGGCCAGCAGGTCCCACATTGGTTCGAATATAGTCCTCTCGATCGTCCGCGGATCGTAGCCATCCGACCTCCTCCCCATGAGCCACTCCAAGTAGCTCTCATCTATCCTCCTCGGAAAGCTCTTTTCTATCAGGGCATCAAGCAGCTCCCTACTTTCCCTGAGCTCCCTCTCTATTTCCATCCCTACACCTCGCTTGGGCCCTCATGGAGCGTATAAATTTGTTTGTGCGCGGTGGTCGGGGCTGACTGAGCGCACCCGCGATCGTGTGAGCTCAGTGAATCGGTGATGCTGCGTGCGGGTTCGCTCATCGAACATATCGTGGGGCTGAAGCGCATAAACTTTTAAATTAATCCACGCAACATATGTTATGACGCTGAGGGTTAGGGTCGATAGGAAGCTCTGCATAGGATGCGGCGTCGCCCCAGCGCTCTGCCCTGACGTCTTCCAGCTCGAGGAGGGGAGGAACAGGGTCAGGCAGGAGTTCTCCGTGATGACGGATGATGAGATCTCGATAGGGGAAGTGGGGGAGGAGCTGAGGGAGTGCGTGGAGACCGCCATCAACTCCTGTCCTGTCGGCGCGATAAGCTTAGAGTGACTCACCCCTATCCCTCAGTATTTTTTCGATCTCCATCTGGAAC